>NZ_QPID01000002.1:300000-595172 GCF_003336225.1 Corallincola holothuriorum | reverse complement strand
TGATATGAAAACACCTGAAGAGGTGCATAAAAAAGCCAGCGCTGAATGGGCGCTGGCTTAGTTAAAAACCGTCAACTTATTTTAGGACGGCACAGCTTAATCAAAACAAAGACCAACCAAAATCAATGACTCTGACGCCTTTGATCACTGGCCCCTTTGATCAAATTCACAAGTTAATCAACCTGATCAACTGCTCTTTTCTCAGCATATATAGGCCATCATTGGAAACTTGTCCCTTACCGGTAAAATAAGCAGCATCGGAACTATTAGTCGCCTCAATTTCCATAGAAAAATCTTCGATCTTCCCACTTCGATCAAAACGAGACATATAGATCTCTGAAGAATGAAAATAATTAGGTAGGGTGGCTAGCGTAACAACACCATTGCTATCAACAGAATATGCGGTCTCAGTGGTCCAATCTAGCTTCAACTCGTCTAAAACAGAGTACTCGTACAGTAAGATACCGGAGTTATCATACGCCTGTAGTACTCTCTCATCACTTTTATCTTCGAATACATATGTAACATCATCCATATCACTGCGATAGAATCCATCCTTACCCAGCGAAGGCAATTCGGTTACAGATAAGCTTAGAGGGTTTAACGTTGCGATAAACGTCGATACACATGTCGTCCGCATATCACTTATTGAATAATCGTACTCTGTAAAACAAGCACTACGACCATCTGCCCCAATTGAATTCATCTGGAAAGTATGAGGTATATCAACAGGGATTCCATCATATGTATAGGTCTGCTCTTCAAAAGAGCCAGTAAATGTTATTAAATGCTGACCTTGATAATAATTAACAGTAAAATTATCATCCAAATATTCAGGAACATCGAATGTCTTGTATAATTCAAAATCATTCGCATTATAGACAACCACAGTATCATCATATATTAAATAGAGCCATTGGCCATCTTTACTAACCAAAGTTCTATGTATTACACTACTATATGAATCGGCTTCAGTTTCTAGATCAGACAATATGTCAAAAACACGAACAACTTCTTCTGTATAGTAATTATAAACCGTTACACTAGTATCTCTATCCTTACTAGATAAATAAACATAAGGACGATATGGGTCAAGTGCATTCGATAGAAAATACCCTAGGGATGAAAGCTTAATATTACTTGGTAAGCTAGCCGGACCAATCCAAAATGAAACAGGAACCTCAACAGTTTCGTTAATAAAACCGTCTGCACTAATCGTCACTAGAGCTTCATGTAATATACTCTCTTCCAAACCTGTTACATCAGCACTTAATGTAAGAGTATTGTCGAACTTGTGCAGCTGCAGCCACGGCTGGTCAGAAACTGCAGACCAGTCCTCAGGCAATGGCTGTTCACTGATAAGATGAATGGTTTGAGACAGTACTTCCGTATCAGGGAAAGAGCTAAAACTGACCGAGGCTTCATCTGAGTAAAAAACACCCGCTGATGAAAACACATCAAATTCTACTCGCGTGCTGATTTCCCTGTCTTCCAGCTTTTGAATTAAATCCACATAGCCTTTCTCTGTTGTTTCGCTAGTTAAAAGTGGATCAAGCGATAAATCGAATAGCAAGCCGTCGCTGTCTTCTGTCGATTTTTTTAGCTCCATAAATGAAGATACGCTACCAAACTCAATAGCACCAGAAATATGGGAGTGACCATAACGATCAGTATTTACAACATATCTTTTTTTCAGCGCAGAGCCTTTTTCAAAACTGATATAATTTACTGAATCATCACAATTCCTTCCAGAGTCGTAGGTGACGCCACATAATTCAATATATAGTGCAGGGGCTGTCAAATTAAATTTAACATTAACTTCTAACGGAGTTGCTTCGATAGGGTCGTTGACTAACAGTCTAGCATTGTATTCACCAACCTCAAGTTTCGAATAATCGACTGTTAATCGAATATATCCAATATCCCCTTTTTCTCCTGAAGCTCTATTCACAATAGAGAGATTTAACCAGTCAGCGTCAATCACACTAGGGTTGATATCTATATTTTCTTGGGTGGAATAATACAAATCAAAGCTTGGGTTATCTGACTGTTGGCCCGCATAAGACAGTTCCTTCGTCAAGGTGATGGAAGACTCTCCCAGTTCCGTTTTTACATGTCGTTCAGGATTAAGTGGATACTCATCAAATGAATCAAAATAGCCATCGTTGTCATCATCATCATCTTCATTATTTCCAATTCCGTCGCCATCGGTATCAGCTGATTCATATGGATTTAAATTGTCACTGTCTTCACTATCAACTACACCATCGTTGTCATCATCATCATCCATATGATTAGATATGCCATCACCATCAAAATCATATAACGCTTCGCCATTATCAGGAAACGCGTCAATAAAGTTATCTAGTCCATCGTTGTCATTATCGCCAGTAACAGCATAACCCATTGTAAACGTGGCGACTGATCCTTCTTTGCGCTGAACTATTCCCAAATTAGGAACAATCCACCACTCAACCTCATAAGGTATATAGAAGCTATAGCCATCGATGATTGCATGAGCTGATATATCAATAGCAATGTGTTCTGCCAAAAACGTACCCGCAGCAACAGTGACAACTTCTTTACCAAATCGCTCTATTTCACCTGAATCGAAACTAAAAGCGACGTCACCATATGTAGGATCAATATGAACTGTACCGGAGCCACCAATAGATAGACTCCCAAGTTCATCACTCATTAACGCTATTGGATCATCAAGGATAAACTCTGCGGTGTAGTTTGTCTGATTAACATTAATCATCGGCGAAAACCAACCAGCGAGGTGTGCGTTGGTTTCACTGACGATATAATATTCACGCCCACCATTGGAGTAATTCAACGGCGAAACTATATGGGTCCCTTTCTGCTCTTTAGCGGAAAAATGGGTTCTATATAGCGAGCTACCCGTCGCGTTATAACTTATTTTTAAGTCAATAAGATCTGCTGGCAGCAACAGAGACGATTTAAGCACTTCTTCAGGAGGTTGAGGTACAACGGGATCCGGATCGGGTGAAGGTTCAGGCGTTGGTGTTGGCTCAACCCCTGGAGAAGGCTCAGAATCGCCACCTCCGCCACCTCCACCGCAAGCTGTTAAAGCAACGGAGAGTAGGAATATTAAAAACCCCTTTCTTCCTTGGTACATACTACAACCCTTCCTATTTCAAGACTGACTATTTGAATTTGTTAAAAATTTAACGCGATATTGTTATGTATGCGTTAATTTTAGTCAACTATTTGTTAGCTTTGACTAACGTTTTGTTTATACTTCCAGATCAAAGGTGAGACCATGTGCCGGACCACATCACACTTTGACGACGCCTTGGATCGATAGGGTCGGATCGATAGGGTCAGAGTCATTGATCGATAGGGTCAGAGTCATTGATTTCCGGAAAGCCCTTTAAAGTCCGCAGACTTTCGATCTCCACCTCGGCCAAGCGGACTTGTCCTGCGCCCCGTCTGCTTGGCGATCTGTTCTTTGAAGCGCCCTTCTCCCAGCACCCAAGCCTTATTGGTCGCATCGCGGACCTCTTTCAACGTATAGTCAGGAATATGATGCCTAAAGAGGGCTTGATAAGCCGCCTTACGCAATAAAGGCGTCGCGCCGAGCGCAATATAGCAAGGGTGTGGAGTCAATAAAGCGATCGCTTTGTCCAACGCATTCCCCTGATAACTCGACCACGGATATTCCGCCGGATGCGCAACCATGTCTGCCCTTACCGGATTAAGTTCTATATAACGACTGACCAACAGAAAATAACGTTCACAATCCACCAGCGCCGATTTATATCGACCTTCCCATAACGTGCCACTCCTTTGGTAGGTTTGATTAATGTAACGAACATAGAATCGCCCCAAAGATTGCATTAACTGACTCACCCCCTTTTCTGTTGCAGGTGTCATCAGCAAATGCACATGGTTCGTCATCAACACATACGCATGCACACTGACAGCGTACTGCTTGGCGTACTGCCTGAGCCTATCCAAATACACGGCGTAATCTTGCTCCGCAAAGAAGCAGGCCTGTCGATTATTACCACGTTGAATAACGTGTTGAGGAATACCGGGAAGATTTAAACGAGGGAGCCTAGCCATCACGTCAGTCCTTTGACATAAAACCTTAAAACTAGCCCTGTCCGGCAAAAAATCAACTTCGCTGATAGCGAAAAATACACAATAAAAAAGCCGCCAAAAATGGCGACTTCGTAGAAAGTCAACCTAATCAAAACAAAGACCAGCCAAAATTAATGACTCTGACCCCTTTGATCGATCGACTCTGACCCCTTTGATCTGACCCCTTTGATCCTTTGATCTTAATAAAGGATAGTTTAATCCTGACGATTGTTTTTTTCGCCACAATAATAAACCTTTTGAGCATCAGCATTACTAAGAGACAAGTCATCTCCCTCTCCATGCTCATCAATACCATTCTCCCCGAATGAATAAACTATTTCTTT
The DNA here is from genome assembly GCF_003336225.1 of Corallincola holothuriorum. Taxonomy (NCBI): domain Bacteria; kingdom Pseudomonadati; phylum Pseudomonadota; class Gammaproteobacteria; order Alteromonadales; family Psychromonadaceae; genus Corallincola; species Corallincola holothuriorum. The sequence continues at coordinate 590,718 of NZ_QPID01000002.1, read as the reverse complement.
TCCTTCATTACGTTCAACCATTATAACGTTTCCCCAAGCATCGCTAAATATTTCCCGGTCTAGGTCGAAGGTCTTTAGTTGCAAGATATCGTGAGTGTCAAGCAGCCTAACTATAGACAATTGATAGTCAAGACATCTCAACAGAGATTTCCCAGTAAAGTTAATTAAATAAGGAAATCTAAGGGAAAATAGGATAGTCAAAAACAAGATTCCAACGACAAAAATACAGATCTTTAGAAATGTTGACATACCTATCTCACCTTAGAATAGCCTTAAACAGATAATGAAAAACTTTCTACTAGAAAGCTACTCCACCGGCATTGTGAAGTGAACCTGGGTCATAAGTTCGATGTGTCAATTGACCACCTTGAAAGTGATCTTTCATTTGCCAAATCGACTTAATCCATCTCTTATCCTTATATGGTAAAGGTATAGCTACTGCCGAGAGAGGATCTTTACCAGTGTATAGAGAGCCAAAACCGGATACAGTTATGCCTGAAAGATCTCTACTCAGAACTTGTGCCAGGCTTCCATATCCAGGGTCATCAACCGGTGGCGTTGCGCTGTTACACGCTAGCAAATCGATATGGCCTTCTGGAGCCATTTTATCTCGCAGAATATCTGATAACTTCCAGCTTTTTCTTTCGCTATTACTAAGTCTTGCATAGCCGTTAGGGTGAATACTAATACTGCCATTTTCACCGACCATCATAATACCTGGTTTACCATGTTCTAAAAGTGATAATTCATGGACTGATTCATTTTCTAATCCACCTATAAACCCAACAAAATCATTAGCATTCATATAACCATGGTCAGTTCCGTTAACGTTAACTCTTGCATGCCCATTGGGATCAACAAACCCTGTCGGATTCCCCCCAACATACCCATAAGTATTCAACCCACCGTTCAGGCCAATCGGGTCACTCTGAATATACCGCCCAGTGTTGGGGTCATAATCCCGGAAGTAGTTATAATGCAGCCCACTTTCACCGTCATAGTATTGGCCCGGGAAGCGCATATTGAAATAGATCTTCTTGCCATCACCGTCGGGATCCATAGGCAGCATCACATTTTAAATGATTCCTTGGTTTCACCCATCCAAAAGCTTGCCTTCGATCAATGAAACTGTAGTTCACCAAACACCACATCTAGTGCCTTATGCTTTTTACTGCCACTATATATACAGATTGTGGTCCGCACACATGCGCAAGCATGGGGACAATAGGGAATCCGGTGAGAAACCGGAGCTACCCCCGTAACTGTATCTGGTTGGTACGCTGCATCTTCTGTCCATATCTGATGGGCAAAGCCACTGGCTTAGCGCTGGGAAGGCGGCAGTTAACTCAATACCAGAAGCCAGGAGACCTGCCGCAATCACCAATGCCATGCTGGGCGGGGTGCACCAGTGCAACATGAATGATTGGGCGATATGGTCAGCGCTAGTTGATGTTCGCCTACTTATCATGCTGTGACTATTTGCCCTCGCTTACCATCGCCCTACATCAATCTAAGCAGTACAGAATAATAAGTTCAGGAGATGAACATGCAGCAGGTCGTGATTAAACGGGATGGCAGTCGCGCCCCTTTCAACCCCAAACGGATCCAGTTGGCGATACAAAGCGCTTGCGAAGTGGTCGGCATTCGTTCGGCAAAAATAGCTGAGCAGATCACCGAGCAGGTAGCGAGTCAATTAGCACCGCTTTCCGAGTTGCATATCGACGAGATCCAACAAGCTGTGGAAGACAGCTTGATGGCCAGCGAGCAAAAAGCGGTGGCCCGCGCTTACATTGAGTACCGTCACGACCGCGATCTGGCCCGGGAAAAAGCCAGTCACCTGAATCAGGAAATACGCGGCTTAATGGAGCAGAGCGACCTGAATCTGCTGAATGAAAACGCCAATAAAGACAGCAAGGTGATCCCCACCCAGCGCGATCTGTTGGCGGGTATCGTCGCCAAGCATTACTCCCGTCGTCATATTCTGCCAAAGGATGTGGTGAGCGCCCACGACCGGGGAGAGTTGCACTACCATGACCTGGATTACGCGCCGTTTTTTCCGATGTTTAACTGCATGCTGATTGATCTAAAAGGGATGTTAGAGCAAGGCTTTAAGATGGGTAACGCGGAGATCGATACGCCAAAATCGATTGCCACTGCCACGGCGGTTACCGCACAGATCATCGCCCAAGTAGCAAGCCATATCTATGGCGGCACCACGGTCAATCGTATCGATGAGGTACTGGCACCTTATGTCACCGCCAGCTACGAGAAGCACTTGGCGACAGCTGCCGAGTGGCAGGTATCGGATGCCGAGTCGTTCGCCCAAGCGCAAACCGAAAAAGAGTGCCATGACGCGTTTCAGTCATTGGAATATGAGGTGAATACCCTGCACACCGCCAATGGCCAAACGCCGTTTGTGACCTTCGGCTTTGGTTTGGGTGAAAGCTGGCAAGCCAAACTGATCCAACGTTCCATTCTGCAGAACCGTATTGCCGGATTAGGCCGTAATCGCAAAACCGCAGTTTTTCCGAAACTGGTGTTTGTCATTAAAGAGGGCCTTAACCGCAGCCCGCAAGATCCCAACTACGGGATAAAACAGTTGGCCTTGGAGTGTGCCTCGAAGCGCATGTATCCAGATATTTTGAACTACGAGCAAGTGGTGCAAGTCACGGGTTCCTTTAAGACACCGATGGGCTGCCGTAGTTTCTTAGGTCAGTATGAAGAGGACGGCGTGGAGGTTCATGATGGCCGCAACAATCTGGGCGTGGTTAGCCTTAACCTGCCAAGGCTGGCGATGGAAGCTGACGGTAACGAAAAGAACTTTTATCGTTTGCTTGATGACCGCTTACTGTTGGCCAAAAAAGCGCTCGATTCGCGCATCGCCCGCTTGGAAGGTGTCAAGGCACGCGTCGCACCGATCCTTTATATGGAAGGCGCTTGTGGCGTGCGCTTAAAAGCCGATGATGATGTACTGCAACTGTTCAGGAATGGCCGCGCGTCTATTTCCCTCGGCTATATCGGCCTGCATGAAACCATCAACGCACTCTACAACCAGCAACAAACGGCTACCGATGCGCACCCATTCGATGACCAAATGTTGCAGCAAAAAGCGCAAGCGATTGTTGCGCATCTGCGTCTGACGACTGAACGCTGGAAACGGGAAACGGGCTTTGGCTTTAGCTTGTATGCCACCCCCAGTGAGAACCTCTGCAGCCGTTTCTGCCGCTTAGACACCATAGAGTTCGGCATTATTAAAGGGGTAACGGATAAAGGCTATTACACCAATAGCTTTCATCTCGACGTTGAGAAAAATACCAACCCCTATGACAAGCTCGATTTTGAGATGGCCTACCCTGCGATCAGTAATGGCGGCTTTATCTGCTACGGCGAATACCCCAATTTGCAGCATAATCTGCAGGCGCTAGAAGATGTGTGGGATTACAGTTACGATCGCGTGCCCTACTACGGTACTAACACGCCGATAGATGAATGCTACCAGTGTGATTTCACAGGCGAATTTGATTGCACCAGCAAAGGCTTTACCTGTCCTAGCTGCGGCAACCATGATCCAGCCAAGGTATCGGTGACGCGTCGGGTTTGCGGCTATTTAGGCAGCCCAGATGCGCGGCCATTTAATGCTGGCAAGCAGGAAGAGGTAAAACGCCGAGTGAAGCACCTGTAATGCACCTAAACGCCTATTACCCTGTGGATGTGGTCAATGGCCCCGGTACCCGTTGCACCCTGTTTGTGTCAGGGTGCGAACACCAGTGCAAGGGCTGCTATAACCAGTCGACTTGGCGTGCTGACAGCGGGATCTTATTCACCTCAGAGATTGAGGATCAGATCATTGCTGACCTCAACTGCACGCGGATCCGCCGCCAGGGGCTATCGCTGTCAGGCGGCGACCCCTTACATCCGGCCAATCTGGACGCTGTATTGCATCTACTAAACCGAGTTCGCAACGAGTGCCAGGGCAAAGACGTTTGGTGCTGGACCGGTTATCGTTTTGGGCAACTCACCACCGAACAGCAGCAGGTCACCGCCCTGATAGATGTGCTGATCGACGGCAAGTTTGAGCAAGCATTAGCATCGCCAGAACTGCCTTGGCGTGGCAGCAGTAACCAACAAGTCATTACACTCAACTGCACCAAATGATATCTTTAATGTGCGCTCAAGATAACAGACGGATAAGCAGCCAAATGATCACGCGTATGTTCCAAGACTTCCGAGTAGAGATCCGAACAGAGCGTGGCGCGTTGTTCAAACGTTTCACACCCCAATCGGCAAGCGACTGGACAGTAATGATAGAGATGTTCGAGGGATGGCGAGCGCTGGATTTCTCTGAACAAATACTGACGATGATTGATGAGCAACAAGCCATCAGCCAGCAAGAATACACGCTGCTCGCCAGCTATTTTAAATTTGGTGAGATGCAACAAGAGAGACGCGTGTTTAAGGTCACGATCCATCGACTAACCGCGACTCATCATCTGTTACGCCCAGCCCTGCTCGCGGGGTGCTCAGCTACTCTCTGTAGTCTGCTGTTCGGCACGCTCTTTCTTTTGATATACAGCGCTGCAATCGCCCCTCATGCAGATATCACCTTAAGCGTATTCTTATTGGCTCTAATAACACTACCACTGGCAATGATTGCTGGCGGTTGCTTCGGACTGCTACAAAGGCAGTGGAAAGAGACCAAAGTGATGGGATTTGTGATGGCCACATCGGTACCACCGATGCTTCTTTTTTGGTTGCAATTTCGTTCAGTGGAAGCGTTGCCAGAACTTGCGTTTGCAACCGCCACTCTAGCAGGCGGCGCTGCTTATCTGCTCTTTTTAAAGCTATTCAAACTCAGCCTACGGGAACAGTATCTGCGGCTTTTTCCCAAATAATCTCACCAACAACACAGATTCACCGCGGTTGATCAGGCTTATTGGCATACTCCAGTTCGCAGTTACTGCTTTTGAACGTTAACTGCGGAGGTGGCTCAGAGAACAACAGCGATACCACGCTACTTTCAGGCACTTCAAATACAGCTTTGCAGCCATCGCTAAAATATATCGTCCGCGCTTTATAATCGATTGATTCAAGCGTTTCTGCGACCTTTGGATGCGCGGCGATAAAATCGGTCATCACTCGCAAATCTTCTGCCACCTGGTATTTAGGAGCCATCATGGCTAACGACACTGAAGAATAAATCAAACATAGCAATCCGAAACCAAGCTGACGCATCTAATAACACCTCCGTAAGAACTCCAAGTTTAGATAGCCTGCCATGGCGTGTCGAGACAGAGCCATTCTCATCGCTCAGTCTAATACTCCGTTCTGCGATAAACAGCCCCTGAGTCCCTTTTCAAAACGATCATGATCGGCCCGATTTCCACCTATCACAACAACGCGGCTATCGTCACACTGCTTTAACGGGCAGCTAGAGAGCACACCATTAACGACATTAAATGCAACGTTGCCCTGTGAGGTACGAAATACCCCCTTTACCCGCTCAAATGGCAATTCGGTTAGCAATGCATAGAGCGGCAGATAGTCAAAGGTTAGCGACCCTGATGCGATCCAACTTGTGCTGAGCATCCCCATATCTTCATTGCTATCGATCCTTACCAAGCCAGTAAGATCTTTGTCAGTCAGCTCGATGCGCTCATCACTCAAAGCGCTCTCATTGGTCGCCACACCGACGGCTGCGGAAACACCGACGCCAGTCGTACCAGTATCAGGATCTTTGCCTTTAGCTGGTGCGGCAAGCCACCCCAGCGCTAACTCACCCTGACGGGTCTGCTTAACCGGTAGATGTTGTAAGTTCAACTCGGTAAGAAATTGCTCTAACGCCTCAAGCTCTCCCCCTAGATAGAGATCCGACTTGTTGGCAACAATAAGGTCTGCCACCTGATGCTGTTGAATAAAGGTGTCATGGCGTCGATATTTTGAATCACTTAAGTTACGCGCATCCACCAAAGTAATGGTGGCTTGCAACTCAATCACATCCTGATAGTGAACAGCTGACAGCGCAGCAATAATCTCCTTCGGATGACCCAAGCCTGTGGGTTCAATGAGTAAACGGTCGGGACGAGCCTGTTTGATTAATTGGTTCAGCGCCACCTGCATAGGTACGCCTGCGGTGCAGCACATACAACCGCCGGGCACTTCCCGAATGAACAACGTGCCGTTATCACCCTGCGCGGCCTGCGGATCGCCACTGATTAAGGCCGCATCGATCCCCACTTCGCCAAATTCATTCACTAAAACGGCCCAGCGCTCATCGGCCGGTTTATCTTGCAACAGCTTCATGATCGCTGTCGTTTTACCGACACCAAGAAAGCCGGTGATGATATTGGTGGGGATCGCCTGAGTAATAATTTTCACGAGCAAAAATCAACTAAGAATCTCGGGGGAGGCCAGCTTATCATGGCTTGATGCCAATTCAGAGCCAGCCTGCAACAACCTAATTATAATCAGACAACGCGGCGCAGTTTCACGGCATAAAACTAGCGTACCGGCAGCCAAGTGAAAGCTTATTCTAATCAACTCCGTTGTCAGAACTGTTCACTGTTACTGTAATTGGAACGCCTTCGCCTGACGCCGCTGCTCTGTTGTGCGACTCAACAATGCTTGCTGAGTTAACAGTTCATCACCAAAGAACAAACCATCCAGCTTTTTCAGAGCATCAAAATGATCTGTGAGCACTTGCTCTACCCGATCTAAACGCTGCAAGGTCATTGGCGTACAGGATTGGCCATGCAGATCATCATTGACGTCCAATAGATGGGAACGAAAACTCTCTACCAGAAACAGATCATCGAGTGCTGAAGGCGTGGATAAAGCTTGTTGCCAGCGCTGAACAAAGCCTTGCACCCAATCAAGTACCTGTTGCTGTGCTCCTGCTTTTTTAAGAGCTGCGTACTTACGCTGATAGGCCTGCAACGCCAGTCGCTTCTCTAATTCGAACAGCGACATGATCTCCCGCTGCGACCAAGTACTCTCTTTTTTCAGCAAATAGCCAAAGAAATTGCGCGTTTCCAGCCGCTCCACACTGTGGAATAGCGGCGCATCCAGCCCACAACTATTAAACTCACTGAGCGGATCAAAGGTGTAGCAGTAACCAAAATCGAACAGCGAGATATCATGGCCATCAAACAGAATATTACCGGGGCACAGATCCCACTCGATGATCCCTTGAAGTTCGAAGTTAACAACAGTATCAAATAACTGGGTCAGCACCACTTCATTGAATTCGGTTAACAAGTTTCCCTCAATCCATGGGGATAACATCACCCCATGTTGGAACGACGCATACACAGTCGGCACAACATGGGCAAACGCTTTGCTGGTTGCAGCTTGGTTTTTTAGCTGCTGAAAATCCCGCCGTCGCTGCACTTCGTTGAGAAATGAAGTTTGCCCATCGACATTCTTAACCAAACTCTCAGGCCGTTTCAGTTTTAAGTTCCAATCTTTACCATCAACACGGATATGGTAAACATGGGCGGTTAGACCGCCGGCAAAGGTCTCCACGACATAAGCTGAATCAGCGGTGGTTTGCCGCAGTTGCGCCAAGGGCAAAGGCAATAGCGCCTCATTCCCCACGACAATCTCCTGCCCCGAGGCAACAAAATCTAACTGTGACTGCTGGCGCTGTTGTTCACGGTTCATATCCATTCCTATACAGATGACTTAAAAGCATGGCAGGATTATCCCCATCTCCTTTAACAGAGATCATCCACCCTTAGGGTGGAATCTTTTATTTTCATACCAGCTTATCGCAACACGTTGACTACGACACGGAGCGCCGCACAAAACAATGATCGCCACAGAAGCCTTGGCAGTTAGTTCTTTGGATGCTGCCCCCTGCACAAACGAGCTGAGCCCGTTAGACCCCCTGTGGCAACTCAATCCAGCACTGGCAAATCCACCGAACACACGAATAACGCTACTTCACGCCCCAACAGGCTACGGCAAAAGCAGTTTGGCAATGCATTGGTTAAGCCAGTGGCAAGGTTGTTGTTTCGGCATCAAACTCGACCCGAGCGATAATCTGCTCAGCGCCTTTGTCATCCATCTCACCCAGGTGCTGAATTTGCCCACCATCGCCGCAGAGCAAGAGCTAAGCCAGGCCTCTGACAACGCCATTTTGAGTGTATTAAAAGCTCAACTTCAGCAATGGCAACCCAGTCAACCCGCGCTACTGGTGTGTGATAACTTACACCTGATCACTGAGCCAAGCATTCAGCAACTGCTGCTCTTTCTGTTCGATTTAGGCTTGTTCAAACTGATCCTCTGCTCGCGCCATGCCCATGCTGACTGGCTCAGCCATTATGATTTGCAGGGTGAGCTTTCCGTGGTAGACCGTCACGACCTGCAACTGAGCATGGCACAGGTGACCGCACTCACCCAGTCGGTAGACACAAACTTATCCACCGAGTGGCAACAGCAAACACAACAGGCTTTACAGGGCTGGCCCGCCCCCTGGCGAATGGTGTTGCGACTGTGTGGCCGCGGCGTTCCCTCGGATCAGGTCGACCTTGATGAGATCGGCGCCAACTTGTCCGATTACCTGGTTCAGCAAACGATCCAACCCCTACCTCCCGCACAACAACATTTGCTGCTGTCATTAGTCCCATTTGCACAGTTTGATGACGCGTTACTCACCGCACTTGATCCACAGCAACCACACAAAGCGTGGCTGAGTAAGTTGATCCTGGAGCAGCTTTTTATCAGCCGCACTGACACCGGCCAATATCAAATGGTGCCCTTCTTCCGACAGGCGTTAAACCACTACCTGGTGATCAATGATCCCGAACGATTGGAGATCGCCAATCACAATGCTTGCCGCGCACTGCTTAAGCGACAGCAATGGCATGCCGCTGCCGAGCTGGTCAAACAACAACACAGCCCCATGCTGGCAATCGATTGGTTAGAGAGTGTCGGTTGGCACTGTTTCCATCTTGCACATTACAGGCTGCTCGACGACGTTTTTTCGCTATTAAGCACTGAGCAAAAACAGCATCACCCAGAGATCGCCTTGCTTTATGGTTGGTGGTTGCTCGAAGCACAAAAAGACAGTGGTCTGAGTAACCAATGGGTGCAGCAATTGCCCTTGCCAGAATGGGATGAACCGCAGGTCGCACGATTTAAAGTGCTACAGGCTGAGACTCACTATCAGTTTGACCTGTTAGCAGAAGCATTACGTTATGCCGAGCAGGCACTGCCTCTGTTGACACTTCCCCACGACAGATTGTCTGCCATGTTTACCCGTGCCATGGCGTTACTATGGCTAGGTCAGGTCGATGACGCAGCAAAGCAACTGCAACACCTGCAGCCCCTGGCCAACACCGAACATCAGCACCATATCGCACTGGCGGCTACCTTACGGCTAGCCAATGTGGCGCAGATCCGCGGGCATATCCAGAAAGCACAGGCATTAGCCGAGCAGGCCCATGAGCTCGCGCAGCAACGACAACTGCTCAGCGACCACCTGTACGATGCTATTCAACGCACCTTAGTTGAGATCTACCTGCAACAAGGAGACCTTAGCAGCGCACAGAAAGCATTGGAACGCGGGGAAGAATTAACCCATCCGAGAGGCGATTATTGGCTGTTTCCTTACGTCACATGGCGTTTGGCCATTGCGCTACTGCAGGGCAAACCCACCTCATCCTTAATCTCCGATCTGGAAACTCGATTAGCCAATGACTTTATGTGTCGCCAATGGCGCCATCGCGCACGCACAGTACTGCAGATGTGCTTTCAGTGGCGCGGTGAAAAAGAAAAACTGCGGCAGCTTGAACAACAACTGAGTTGGCACAAGTCACCCAAAACCATCCCCGATCTGCAGGATAACTTGCTGTTCGGCAGAAACCGCCTGCTGGCAGGGCAAGTGTTACCCCATGACTTTTCGCTGCAAGCGCCCTACTGGGACGAAATTGGCGCCTGTCAGGTGGCTGCGCAACTGCGCTGGATAGAGGCCATGACCGAATGGAACAAAGGTAACTCGGCATCACTCAAAAGCGTAACAAAGACGATTCAAGCCTGGCTGGAACAGAGGTATATCGCCGAGTTCTTGCTGTTGGGTGAGCAGGGCCTGAGCCTTTGGCGAAAATTAAACAATGACTTTAAAGACAACGCCAAGGCGCTGGATAGTCTCGCATGCTGGCAGCAGTTGACGATGCAAACTGCCAAACAAACAAGTCCCCCAGTCTTACCCCCTGACGAACGCCTGACCAAAAAAGAGTGGCAGGTATTGCAAGGCATTGGTCGTGGTTACTCCAACGAGCAGATCGCCGCACAGATGCATGTGGCTCTCTCCACTATCAAAAGCCATGTGAACCATATCTACAGTAAATTAGATATCAACGACCGCAAGGCGGCCAAAGTCATCGCGGCCAAATTAAGCCGCAAGGATTAAGCAGTAAGGATTAAGTAGTAAGGAAGTCCTACCCGGAAAAATCCACCCCAGAGGTGGATGCTGACATCCCGCTCTGACATGAACTGGAATGAGCTCACGGGAGCACGAGCAGCACTGCTCAAGCATTGGCAGATCTTAGGCCAATTTCGCCAGCGACATCCTGCGATCGGTAGCGGACAACATAGACAACTAAATGCCGCGCCTTACAGCTTTAGTCGTCAAACGGAAGATGACAAAGTCATGGTGGTATTTGCAGGCAACAGGTAAACGGTGAAATAAATCTGCAGCAAAAAAAAGCGGTGAGCATGCTCACCGCTTTCATTCAAAGATAACCCCATGGAGCAGGCTTATTCTCTGATCATGACCGGAATATCGCCAACGCCCATCTTTGCTGGCTGTTTCATTCTTCTGAGCAACCAGACAACGAGAGCCGACACCACAAAGATCAGGCTGATCCACAATGTGGAAGTCAAAGGTTGCAGCGCAAACTGACTTAGTTGATAAAACAGCGTCGCCACGGCGTAAGCTAAGGCAAAGGTGTACACTGCAGAGAATGCGGTCCAGCGGTTACCGAATTCACCTGACATAGCCCCCAATACAGCTGCGCATGGGGTATAGAGCAAAATAAACAGCAGGTAGGCAAACGCCGCCGCCCGGGTTTTAAAACCCGCTTCCAAATTGGTTAAGGTACCGGTTTCGAAACCAAAAGCTTCCGCTGTCTCTTCGCTGTTACTGACGTCGCCAATATCAAGCCCTAGTGGATCTTCCCAGGCGATACCGAGCAAGTTCTCAGGAATGGTAGATAACCCTTCATTCAACGCAGCTAACAGATCTACACCGCCCTCTTCCTCTTCACCGGCGTGAGAATAGAGGCTATTGAGAGTACCAACCACCGCTTCTTTAGCAAAAATACCGGTGACGATGCCGACGGTCGCAGGCCAGTTATCATCGGCAATCCCCATAGGGTGGAACACCGGTGTCACCCATTGCGACGTTTTTGATAACAGCGACGTCTCGCTGTCCTCATTACCAAAGCTACCATCAGTACCGATGCTATTGACGAAGCTTAATACCGTCACCACCAGCACAATCATTTTACCCGCTCCAAGAACGAACTGCTTGGTACGGTGCCACGTACGGCGCACGATGGCTCCCGGCGTTGGCATCTCATAATCCGGTAACGCCATCATCCCCTGACTCGCCAATCCCGGCAGTAGGGTGTAACGCAGCAACACCCCAGTCAAAATAGCAGCGACAATCCCGATGAGATAAAGAGCAAACACCAGGTTTTGACCATTATCGGGAAAGAAAGCAGCGGCAAACAATGCGTACACAGGCAGGCGTGCACCACAAGACATAAAGGGTGCCATCATGGCGGTCACTAGACGTTCACGGCGACTGTCTAGCGTACGGGTCGCGGTAATTGAGGGGACATTACAACCAAAACCGACGATCAACGGCACAAAAGCCTTACCCGGAAGACCAATCTTTTGCATCAGTCCTTCAATAACAAACCCTGCCCGTGCCAGATAGCCGGAGATCTCCAATATGCTTAATGCCACATACAGAAACGCCACCACCGGAATAAAGGTCGCTACCGTTTGTACACCGGCACCCACGCCACTGGCTAGAATTGCCGTCAACCAATCAGGCGAGCCGACGCTGGTCAGCAGTTGCCCGAAACCATCGACAAATAGCGCGCCAGCAACAATATCGAAGAAGTCGATAAATGCTGCACCAAAATTGATGGCAAACATAAAAGTCAGATACATCATACCGAGGAAAATCGGCACCCCAGTCCACACATTCAGCGCATATCGATCCCAACGCTCAGTTAACGATAAGCTGGCATCAGCTACCGTTACCGCTTGCTGGTAGATCTTATCGACCAAGGCATAGCGCTGGGTGGCGAGATGATCAGAAAGACGGATGCTGTCGGCCGTTAGCTGCGCGTGCGCCTGCTGCGCCTGTTCATCGTTCAGCATCAATAGGCGTGCAATGGCATCAGCACGAACGCCACCCAGCTTGGTTATTGCCATTTCAACATTGTCGCCCAAAGGCACGGTAAAGGGCTTTAACACTAGTGGCTGCTGGCATAGCGTATTAATACGGCTGACTAACGCCTTTATATCGCAGGGAGATTTAGCGCTGATCGACATCACCGGACAATCTAACTGCTGAGCTAATTGGTCAACGTCGATTTTATGATCTCGAGCCTGCACTACCTCTGCTTTGTTCAACAGGACCAACATCGGCACGCCAAGCTCACGAAGCTGCAGCGTCAGATAGAGGCTACGCTCTAATTGCGTGGCATCCACCAGATTAATCAATAGATCAAACTCGCCCTGGCGAATGCACTGCTGACTGATCGACTCATCAAGTAAGCCATCGTGATTGATGGCATTGAGATCTAATAAACCCGGTAGATCAACCAGATCAAAGTTCTGCTGCTCGCAAGCGAAATGGCCAATCTTCTTATCAACCGTAACACCTGACCAGTTTCCCACAGAAACATTGCTGCCACTTAAGCCATTGAACAAGGTTGATTTGCCGCTGTTGGCGTTACCTGCGATCACACAGCGAAATGCTTTACTCATGGCTTAACCTCCACCGTAATCGCTTGCGCTAAAAGCGAACCTATACAGAGGCGAGCGCCCCGTACTTGCAGTTGCACTGCACCACCTAAAGGAGCTTTCCGCACCAATTCAACGGCGCAACCAGGGGTGAGCCCGGAAGCCAGTAAGCGCTGGCGCTGACTGGCCGTAATGCTCTGTAAGCAAAGCTCAGTGACTGTCGCACGCTGCCCAATTCTGACGTCAGAAAGTACCATTCTGAGCTCCTATAGTTCCCTGATCAAAGAGTCAACAGCCAGCCGTAATAGTTGGCTTTGCGGCGAATCAAACTTCAGCTAATCAGCCTGAATTCTTCCGCTGTATCGACATTATACCAGTCACAAAAGGTGATTGATAATGAGAATAATTCTAATTACCAAAATAAAGTGACGTATTGATTTGCATCAAGTGGTTGTTAACGTTCATGCAACATGGCGTCATACAGCAATAGATTGTTTATCAATCGATGACATTACCAATATTCCGGTGCCATCAGGACCGGAACACACTTAACTAGGCCGCTCACTTCCTGCAGAGCATGCTCTTGCAAAGCAATAGCCTGCCACGCTTCTGGATAAGGCAACGAATAAGGAGGTGCCAGTTTATGCTCAGTATGAAAGCCACAACGGCCATAGTAATTAGGATCACCAAGTACCATGACGATATCCACACTCTGATTCGCTAATAACTCCAAGCCAAACCGGATCAGCTTCATACCCACCCCCTGTCTTTGTGCCGTTGGTGCAACCGCCAACGGCGCAAGAATATAGCCAGATACACTGTCATAGTTGACGATCTGAATGGGCGAAAATAACACATGACCAATCACTTTGTTCTCTGCTACCGCGACCAGCGACAGGACCTTAGAAGGGTCAGCAACTAATGCCAATGCCAACTGAGCGACGGCCTCACCCTCTGCTTCACCAAAGGCTGACTGATGGAGTTGTTGGATAGCATCTAAATCTGTTGTGCTGGATCGACGGATGATCATATTTTCACCATTAGAGGAGTTCTTCAAAGAACGAGATTTCCCGGATAAATAACCAATTTAAACCGTGCAGGTAAAGGCTATCCAGTGCCAGCAAATCCTATCTCATCATCAAATGAGTATGCTGAGCCCAACGCACTGAATCTAAGACAAACAAGAACAGAGCTATGCAAACGCAACATTATGAACTATATTGTGCATATGCAACATATTGGAGTGTCGCTATGTCCGCTATCCCCCATGCATCACCTGAACATGTGCTTGCCAAGGCAGTGAAAAATGCCGCTAAGCAGTTAGGTTTATCTCAGTCTGAATTATCAGAAGTGATAGGTAAAGATCGCAGTGCTATCAGCCGCAATGGCATCCATATCGAAAGCAAGCCAGGGCAATTGGCTGCCCTGCTTATCCGCTGCTATCGCAGCTTGTATGCACTGATGGGAGGCGACACTGCGAATATGCGCCACTTTATGCAAACCGAGAACAAACTTACCCACGGTATTCCTGCCCAGCAGATCCGCGATGTCCAGGGGCTGGTCAGGGTCACTGAATTCCTTGATGCAATGCGAGGGCGTGGATGAAGCTCACTATGGACTTCACCTTCTCATCGGTAGAAGGGGAATTGATACGGATCGTCGAAAGTCAGCAACAAATCGCCACCATGCAACTGGTGGATGATCTGGCCGAACAGTATCTGCTCGAGCAACTACTGGAACAATCTAAGCCACCTCTGCCGGCTCACGCCGCACACCTGCACTTTCTGCTTGCCACCTCATTTCGTTATCCACCATTAAAATGGGGTTCCCGTTTTGGTACGGTGCACGAGCCTAGCTTGTTCTATGGCGGCCTATCGGCCACCACAGCGATGGCAGAAACCGCTTATTACCGTCTGGTATTCTGGCACAGCATGGCCAGTGCGCCACCAAACCCGATTAAAGCACAACACACAGTATTTACTGCCAGCTATGCCTCCCATGCGGCGGTAGATCTGCGTCAGGTAACATTCACAGAGGGTAATATTGATACCGCTGATCCTATTGATTACACCGCTTCGCAGGCCGTCGGTGCCCTGCTTCGAGAACAAGAGGCCGAAGTGATCATCTATCCGTCGGCGAGGGATCCACAGCATGGTCTAAATATCGCCCTGTTTACTGCCGATGCTTTCGCCTGTCCGACACCACTGGCGCAATGGCCTATGCTTTCTTTTGTGGATGGTGAGCGAGTACAGTTTCATAGCACAGCCAAGCAGTTTGGCATGCCAGAGATCTGCGCATTTACCCTGCCACAATTTCAAATTAATGGCGTGCTTCCTCATCCAGCATAAAGGCCTAGATGTTGCTTTTAATCAACGAAAGCCGTGGATAATCACTATTTAGAGAACTTTTTTACTAATTGGTTATCGGAGAGTAGACGCTTATTTTAGAACAGACAGATGATCATCATGCGCGTTCAACTATCGCACTATCATTTTGTCATCATGGTATTGCAGAATGAGTTTAAGTAGCGATGGCTGGTGTAACTAACTATTATGGCTAAATATTTTATTTCCTCACTATACTGGAGCACCCACTACAGATGAGTTTGTTCCTAATCCCCCTGTTGCCCTTAATAGGCATTTTGGTTCCTCTTTTCACTGAGCGTTTGGGCCGCAATGCCTGCGCTACTGCAACGGCAGTACTGCCAGCCTGTTCGCTAGCATTGGTGTTAATGGCAGCGCCTAACGTATTTGACGGTGTGGTGATCCAGCAACAACTGGGCTGGATCCCAGCTTTAAATTTAGATCTTTCATTCCATCTGGATGGTTTGGGTTTTCTATTCAGCTTGCTGATCTTGGGTATTGGCCTGTTGGTGATCCTGTACGCGCGTTATTACCTCTCGGAAAAAGAGGCTGTTGGACGTTTCTACAGTTATCTCATTATGTTTATGACAGCCATGCTTGGCGTCGTATTGTCCAGCAACCTGATCCAGCTTTGGTTCTTCTGGGAACTAACCAGTGTGAGCTCCTTCCTGCTTATCAGCTTCTGGGGTCACAATACCGATGCCCGTAAAGGTGCACGGATGGCATTGGCGATCACAGGTGCTGGTGGTTTAGCACTGCTAGCGGGATTATTACTAATAGGTAATCTCGTCGGTAGCTATGATCTGCGCGCAGTACTCGATAGTGGCGACATCATTCGTAACAGCTCGCTCTACCCAGTTATCTTGTTACTGGTTTTAGGCGGAGCATTCACCAAATCCGCCCAGTTTCCATTCCACTTCTGGTTACCCCATGCAATGGCGGCACCGACACCGGTCAGTGCCTATCTGCATTCAGCGACCATGGTGAAAGCTGGCGTGTTCTTACTAGCGCGCTTTTATCCGGTGTTAGCAGACACAGAACTGTGGTTTCTCATTGTCACATTAACGGGATTATCCACTCTGTTAATGGGCGCATATATCGCTCTGTTTAAACACGATTTAAAAGGTCTGCTGGCCTACTCCACCATTAGTCATTTGGGCCTAATTACCCTGTTATTTGGTCTCAATACTGAGCTGGCAGCCATTGCGGCCGTGTTCCACATCATTAACCACGCGGTCTTTAAAGCCTCGCTGTTTATGGCTGCTGGGATTATCGACCACGAATGTGGCACCCGAGATATGCGGGTAATTAATGGCTTGTGGAAGTACATGCCAATCACTGCCACGCTGGCAATGGTGGCAGCAGCATCAATGGCGGGTATTCCACTACTGAACGGCTTTTTGTCGAAAGAGATGTTCTTCGCCGAAACACTCCATCAAAGTACCCTGGGCGCTTTATCCTGGTTGATACCGGTATTGGCCACGGTGGGGGGCGCACTGGCGGTGGCCTACTCACTGCGTTTTATCCACGATGTGTTCTTTAATGGTGAGCCAAAAGAGATTCCGAAGAAGCCCCACGAGCCGCCACGATATATGCGGGTACCGGTGGAGATCCTGGTCGCTATCTGTTTGCTCGTAGGCATCTTTCCGCAATGGACCGTTGGTCCCTTGTTAGATGCCGCATCCATGGCTGTACTTAACGCGCCACTACCTAAATTTGACCTAGCGTTGTGGCATGGTATCAACCTGCCTTTGATGATGAGCCTGGTGGCCGTTGTTGCAGGTAGTACGCTCTATTATCATCGTAGAAATCTGTTCCGTTTTCAGGCTCAGTTTCCTGAAGTGGATGCCAAAGTCGTCTTCCACAATGTCGTCAACGGCATCATGTTGTCGGCAAGAAAGCTCAATGCAAAACTAGAGAATGGCTCGCTACAGCGTTACGCGTTTTTACTCTTACTGTTTGCCCTACTGCTGGCTGGCGCGCCGTTACTGTCTTTGGATCTGAGCTCATACGCGGAGACCACACCACCCGATGGTGTTTTTATCACCGGAACGATTCTGCTCATGCTTGGCTCTATCATGACTGTCTTATGGAGCCACAAACGCATTGTCGCTTTGCTGATGTTATCTCTGGTGGGGGTGATCGTGTCTGTCGCCTTTGCCTACCTGTCTGCGCCCGATTTAGCCTTAACCCAACTTTCGGTCGAGGTCGTGACAATTATCTTGTTACTACTGGCGCTGTTCTTCCTGCCGCAAGAATCATTGATGGATCGCACCAAACCGAGCCATATCGTCCGTGATCTCAGTTTGGCGACGTTGATAGGCAGTGTGGTGGGTACCATCAGCTATGCGCTGCTAACCCAACCACTAGACAGCATCTCTACCTTCTTCCTGGAGAATAGTAAGAGTGGCGGTGGCGGTACCAACGTAGTCAACGTGATTCTGGTCGACTTCCGCGGCTTTGACACCATGGGTGAAATTGCCGTTCTTGGGATCGCCGCACTGGGGATCTACAAATTGCTCGCAGGCATGACCTTATATATGCCATCAAAAGATATGGCTAACCGCCCTTGGGCAAAAGAAAAGCATCCGATGATCTTATCTGTGGTTTCTCAGAGTTTGCTCCCTCTGTCACTGCTGATCTCCGCTTATATTTTCCTTCGTGGACATAACTTACCGGGTGGCGGCTTTATCGCTGGTCTGGTGACGGCAGTTGCATTGATCCAGCAATACCTCGCACACGGCGTCGAATGGATGAGTAAGCGGGTTAAAATCAGTTACCACAGCATGATTGGTGTCGGCCTATTAATCGCATTGCTCAGTGGCTTAGGAAGTTGGCTGTTTGACCGCCCATTCCTGACCAGTTGGTTTGATTATTTCTCACTACCAGTGGTGGGTAAATTTGAGCTCGCCAGTGCCATGGTCTTTGACTTAGGGGTATATCTGACGGTGATTGGCGCGACACTGCTGATCCTCGCCCATCTGGGTAAATTGACCACCACCGAACGACTGGAGGAGAAGTATTAATGGAAGCCTTATACGCAGCCTGCGTCGGTCTGATGACCACCTGCGGCATCTTTATGATGCTACGGGGTCACACATTTACCCTAGTGATGGGTCTACTGATGTGCTCATACGCAGTGAACCTGTTTCTGTTTGGCAGCGGGGGCTTAACTCTGGATGCACCTGCCATTTTGGGACAAGCAAAACAGCATGCAGATCCACTGCCTCAAGCCTTGGTCTTAACCGCCATCGTGATCGGCTTCGCGATGACAGCCTTTGCGGTCATTTTGGCGATGCGTGGTCGCGCTGATTTAGGCAACGACCATGTTGATGGCGAAGAGCCAATGGATCCATTAGCCAAACCTTCAGTCCCAACTCAGGAGACGAAATGAAGTTAGTCGATCATATCGCCGTTCTCCCTGTACTGCTGCCATTCCTCGCAGCGATCTTACTGATCCTGCCTCCTTTGCAAGGGCGCATACAGTGGCAACGTAGCTTTGCTATCGCAGCTAACCTGCTGCTATTAATTATCTCTGTTTGGCTATTGGTAACGATCAATAATCAGGGAATTCAAGTGTATGCGCTGGGCAACTGGCAGGCACCATTTGGCATTTCACTGGTTGCCGATACGATGGCAGCTTTGATGCTATTGCTTACCAGTGTGCTGGGACTCTCTGCTCATCTGTATGCCTGTGCCGGTGACGATGCTCGCGGCAGCTTTTTCCATCCGCTGTTCATGTTTCAGTTAATGGGTATCAACGGTGCATTTCTAACTGGCGATGCTTTCAATATGTTCGTGTTCTTCGAGATCCTGTTGATCGCCTCCTATGCACTCATGATCCATGGCGGCGGCAAACAGCGTACCCAAGCGAATATTCACTATGTATTTTTAAACCTCATCGGTTCCACGCTATTTCTATTTGCCTTAGGCACGCTTTACGGCACCCTAGGAACGCTTAACTTTGCCGACATGGCGGATAGAGTGGCCTATTTGCCAACCGAACAGTTACCTCTGGCGAAAGCTGGAGGCCTGTTACTACTTGCGATATTTGGCCTTAAAGCCGCGCTATTACCATTACAGTTCTGGTTGCCCCGTACCTACAGCGCCGCAACACCGGCGGTTGCGGCACTGTTTGCGATCATGACCAAAGTGGGTATCTACAGTATTTGGCGTATTCATGGCGTGATTTTTGGTGAACAAGCCGGTGAGCTGGCCAATATGGCACAAGCCTGGCTATGGCCGTTGGCATTCTTAACGCTAGCCATGGGCTGTATTGGTGTCTTAGCCAGCCAAAGCCTGCGTTTACTGGTGGCTAATTTGGTCATTATCTCTGTCGGTACTTTGCTGATGGCTGTCGCGATCAACACCGAACAAACAACGGCGGCTGCGCTTTATTATCTAATCCACAGCACGCTCGTCGCCGCAGCGCTGTTTCTAATCGCTGGTATCGTGCAACAACTGCGCGGTAAAGCGGAAGATCGCTTTGTCACCGCCAGAAAGATCGCCAAACCAGCTTTTATTGGCACCTGCTTTTTTATTGCGGCATTGACGGTTATCGGCATGCCGCCATTTTCCGGCTTTGTCGGTAAAGCACTATTACTGAAATCTACCATCGACCAGCCGCAAATGGCTTGGTTTTGGGGAGCGATATTGATTGCCGGACTTATCTCCTTAGTCACCTTGGCTCGGGCAGGTACTACCCTGTTCTGGCGCTCCCAAGGCAACCAAGTCACCAGCGAATCAACACCTGCTTTGCAGATAGTTGGCGTGGTTATACTACTGGCTTGCTTCCCGTTACTGGTCGCCTTTGGTGGGCCTGTAACTGAGCTGACTCAACAAGCCGCGGCACAACTATACCAAGGCATCACATTAACAGCAGGAGCCATGTAATGAAGATACACCGCAGTTTTGCCCTGCTGCCAACCCCATTTCATAGTTTGTTGTTATGGCTGGTATGGCTGGCGCTAAATGATTTTTCTGCTGGCCACATGGTGCTTGGCGCATTTTTAGCCATAGGTATTCCATTGTTGGTGTCGCCCTTGAGTGCCGATGAACCTGTGGCGAAGAAGCCGCTGGTCGCATTGCGCTATTTCTTTATGGTGCTGTGGGATATCGTCGTATCGAACATAGAGATGATGAAACGGGTGCTGGGACCGATTAAACGCCTGAAACCAGGTTTTATTGTGGTGCCATTAGATCTCAGTGGCGAACTGCCTCTAACCATTTTCACCAGCACTATTTCATTAACACCGGGGACTGTCAGCGTCGAATTTTCTGAAGATAAGAAGTGGCTCTACGTTCATGCTCTGCATATCGATGACGAACAAGCGATGGTGGCACATATTAAGCAACGCTATGAGCAGCCACTAAAGGAGGTATTTGGATGTTAACCATCAGTATTATGATTGCCTGCGGAATGGTGTTAATAGCGCTAATTCTGAACTCCTGGCGGCTGGTTGTTGGGCCCAATACACCAGACCGGATCATCGCGGTGGACACTATGTATATCAATAGCATCGCGTTGATTTTACTACTAGGTATGTATCGTGGATCACCACTCTATTTTGAAGGTGCTCTGTTAATCGCGCTGCTGGGCTTTATCAGTACCTCAGCATTCTGCAAATACCTGCTGCGCGGCGACATCGTAGAATAAGGAATCGTTATGCCATTTTGGATAGAGGTCATTGCCTCGGCTTTACTGCTACTGGGCGCATTCTTTATGTTGCTTGGCTCAATCGGCTTGGTCAGGCTACCGGACTTTTTTACCCGTCTGCATGCGCCAACAAAAGCGACAACATTAGGCATAGGTGCCACCTTGTTAGCCTCTTTATTGATGTTTACCTACCAGACGGGTGAATTCGGTATAAAAGAATTACTTATTACCATGTTCCTGTTTATCACTGCGCCAGTGGCAGCCCACTTACTCGCCAAAGCGGCACTACATCACCGAGTTACCGTTTTAGGTGATGAAAAGACTCAGCAACGAATAGTCCAAGCGAGAAAGCAAGCACCGCCGGTAGACGAACCTTTGGACACGAAAGTTGACTAACTAGTAGCAACCTACTGAAAAACAGAGGCTAGGAGTCGATAGATGAAGTTAAATAGGGATGACAAACTAATCAATCGACTCCATGTTGTTATTCACTGGTCAGTCAAAGTGCTCGCCATATTGATGGTATTTGTTATCGTCATGGGGGTAATTGACGTAGGTTGGACGCTATACGAAAAACTGACCACGCCACCAACCTTTATCTTGACCATCTCGGATATGCTGGCGACTTTTGGTGCCTTTATGGCGGTACTGATCGCTATCGAGATCTTTATCAATATCACGGTGTACCTTCGTGATGACGTCATCCACGTAAAGATCGTCATGGCTACCGCATTGATGGCGATAGCCCGAAAGGTAATAATTTTAGATCCTGAGAAACTCAGCCCTGAATATACCGTGGCTATTGGTATTGTATTCTTAGCTGCAGCGATTGCTTATTGGGTAACAAACAAGATACCAAGAAAAGAGCAACTCGACGATCAATAGCCCTGACTCGGTTCAACGAGCTAGCATATATGCAGGCAAAATCGCTGCCTATACATACTCCACTTCACTCACCCCGTCATAAAACTCGGCGTTCACGGTGATGTCATCAACTTGACCATCAAGTACCGCCACTAACAATTTTCCTTCGTTAAAGCCGGACGGCAACTTAACCCGCCCCATAGGATCAAGCTGCAGGTTATTAAAGACCTGTTGACACATACGCCCCAAGCCATCCTGCAGAAAGTAGATAACAGTCACTGTTTTGCTGTTCACTTGACTCACCCCAAAATTAATCACGGAAATAATTAAGTGTGCGGAGTTTGAAGGATTTCGCAGGTTGTTTTTTGAGCACAATCAATTTTGGTTAGCAATTAACCGCTAAATAACAGGCAGGTTACTGCGGCACAACACCAAGATAACAGCCACTTCTAGTGAAGCGGCTTGAAAGATAAAAAAAGCCGCCAAACGGCGGCTTAATAAAAGCTAAACAACGTTACTCTGGTTGGCCAGCAAACACCACGACCACGGCATCATCACCGGCATAGCGAGCAAACGCATAAGGCGCGTCACTGATCTGCTCATGGCTACCGGCACCGATAGCATAGTGCCGCTTGCGGAACTGGCCAACTTTCTGCCAATGAGCCAATAGCTCTGCACGTTCATCAACAATCTGATCCCAATTCATATCAGACCGAGTCCCTTGATGCTTATCAGAGCCGGTAACTCCAAACGGACGTGCAGTTTCATCTCCGTAGTACACCTGAACAGCACCAGGCAAGAGCAAGAACGGTGCTGCAATTCGCTTATAGGTACTCAAATCACTCTTTGCGTCTTTGTGAAAGAACAGGCGGGTATCGTGAGATGACAGGTAGCTCAAGACGTTAAACTGAGTATCGCTATTCACCTTATTGGCATAACGCTGGAACGTCGATTCTGCATTGCTGAAACAACGCATCGCCTTATCCGCATCTTCAGTTTGATAGGTAAAGTTAATAATGGAATCAAATTTACCGTGGCTGAAATAACCTGATTTAGTGACACCATGCCCCCAAACTTCACCCGTCGTCCAGAATGGTAAATCATCCAACTTCTTGTCAGGGTTGTTGGCTTTCCATTCTGCCAGCGCAGCAACACCCGCATCCTTTAGTTCCGCCCATGCATCCATCTCTACATGCTTAGCGGTATCGATCCGAAAGCCATCAACACCGTATTCACGCACCCAGTCAGAAAGCCATTTAACTAAATACTGGCGTACCGTATAACCTGGAATTTCAACAGCTTTGGTATCAGGTTTATTCTTATAAAAATTAGGCAGCCCGGACTCGTTAGATGACTCAGTCTTAAAATCTGGTAAGTAAGCCAGCGACATTTTCTGTTCGCTCTCTCCTGGCGAATCGTAACCAGCGATCCCGGCACGGACCCAGGCTTGGCCCCACCAGTTACCCCATTCACTGCTTTCGTAGTTGATATAACGGTTGAAGTAATGGTAATTCTTACCCTTTGGCGGCTCCCAATCAGTCCAATGCTCTTCTACGCCGAGCACTTCTTCCGTAGATTTAACCGTTGCACGCATCTTACCGAACTTGAACTCCTGCATATCTTGCAGTGTCGCGTAGCCTGGGTGGTTCATAACGATATCCATCACCACGCGGATACCACGCTCATGGGCCGCGTCTACAAAGGTGCGAAAATCTTCTTCGGTACCCATGTTGGCATCCATCGTGGTGTAATCCATGGCGTAGTAGCCGTGATACGCGTAATGCTTAAAATCACCGCGAATACCACCACCAGTCCAACCATGCACCTGCTCATAAGGTGCGGTCACCCAGATAGCATTAGTACCTAGTGAAGCAATATGATCCAGCTTACTCGTGAGGCCCTTCAGATCACCACCATGAAACGTACCGATCTCATTCGCACCATCGGGCTTACGCCCGTAGCTGTTATCATTTGAAGGATCGCCATTTTCAAATCGGTCAGTGATAACAAAATAGACATTGGCGTTATCCCAGCTAAAGCTACTCTCCTTACTATCCACCCGCTCCAATAGCAATAAACCTTCGCTGTCGGCGGCAGGCGTCAATGCCACCTTGCCATTGCGTACCGTAGTTTCCTGACCAGAATAGAAATCTCGAATCAGTTCGCCGTCACTGAACGCTTTAGAAACATTGACACTGACCTCCTCTCCGTTCCAACGTGAGCACTGAGCTTGGGAGACTGAGCCAGAACTGGCCACAATCGGACCAGTAGTTGCTGTATCGACATCGCCTGTCGCACAAGCGCCAAGCATTAAGGTAAGAGCGGAGGCCATGGCCGCGTAATGGAACGGGTGTTTCATATCCATATCCCGATAAGATAAATTGAGAAAGAGTAGAGAAATAACTTCTTTACTCATAAAGTCATGTTAGTTGCTCAAAAATAGCACGATGTTAGTGATACCGAATAGCATTAGAGTCAAAAAATTTGCATTCAATGCGTCAAAAAATATCCCCCTGGTAAACTAAAACCGATAGATTAATACAAAGGCAGACGCCGAAAACGGCTTACCATCCACTCCTATTCAGAAACCGCCCCACGACAACGCAACGATTACAACCAGCGCCGATTAGCGGTGAAACTCACCGTTAACCACAAATCGGATTGCTGCTGTTGCAAATCTTGCCATAAGCGGCGCCGAATGAAATCTTGTTCCGCCATCGACAATTCACAATCCTGAGCGACTAAGAAGTTCACCTCCAGATCGTAGCGCCGACCGGAGCGAGAAAGGTAATGACGGTAGCCTCGCAGTTCATGCTGCCTTTTAACAACCGCCAACTTACATGGCAGCTGTTGGGCAAAATCGTCGTCTGGTGCCATCGCGAGTAGATCTTTTAAGCTCCGAAACAGCACCCTGAGAGGTAGAATTAAAGCGACACTGCTTAATAACAGCATCAATATCGGGTCAACAAACCTAACCCAGCTTTCGAAGCCAAACCAAGTTAGCCCCTGCGCCACAACAAAGCCGGCGAGTACGACGCTACTTAACAAACCATCCACTAGCCACTCATGACTATCGATCTCTAGCAACGAGGAGCCAGTGCGACGGCTCTCACGCCGCATAAAAGCGTAACAACACCAACACAACAGGCTACTTAGCAAGGCATAAGGTAACGCGAACGCCAACGCAACATGATGCCCACCAGACCAAATGGCTTCGACACCATAAAAAATAGCAAAACCACACATGAGCAAAATAGCGATGCCATTTAGAGTTGTCACTAAGGGTTCAATGTAGGCATAACCGAACTGAAAGCGCCGATCTTCGTCGCGCGTTACCAAGTAACTGGTTATAAGGCCAAGGCCTGTCATTGCAGTGCTAAAGAGAGAGAAAAAACCGTCGAGCAAAATAGCGGAAGAGCCGGAGAGCAAGCCAAAGCTGATGCCAAGAGCAACCATTATCAAAGTCGCAATCAAAGATATTTTTAGGGCAAGTTGCTCCCTACTAATGCCATGGCGAAAAGCCATAAATCCTCCCATAACAAGTCTACGTGGAGAAAAGTATAGCGGTTAGTAAGCAAGCAAGCCCGTCAAAATCTAGCCTAGTCGGAGGGGGTCCCCCCTTAGAAACCTCTGCGCCAGATATAAAAAAGGGCCA
Organism: Corallincola holothuriorum; assembly: GCF_003336225.1. NCBI lineage: Bacteria > Pseudomonadati > Pseudomonadota > Gammaproteobacteria > Alteromonadales > Psychromonadaceae > Corallincola > Corallincola holothuriorum. The sequence continues at coordinate 565,196 of NZ_QPID01000002.1, read as the reverse complement.
GCAATGCTAACCCTTCTTGCTACCCAATAGGGATTGCTAGCAACTATTCAAGCGGCGCTTGAACCGGTGCTTCTAACTGCTCAAGAGCTTGCAGCAACCGTTGGTTAAACTCCTGAAAACGATTGGCCGCGTCCTGCTGCTCTGGCTGCAGGAATGGCAGAATTTTTTCAGCTACCTGGTCAATAGCCGCAGTCGATTTCTCAGTGGATTCTGCAAAAATAGACTCGCTTTGCTCTATCAGCTCTTTAAACTGTTTAATGTATTCACTAAGTGGCTCCATGATGTCATACAAGGAACTCGCTCCCGCACCAGGCTGTGTGGTTGCTGGCTGATCTTGTACCTGCTGGTACACCTTCGCAGCCGCGATCGTTTGGGTTTGTTCCAAACTCATTGAGAATGATGCAATTTGTGAATCATCAAAGCCCAGTTCATTGGCTTTATCAAACGCTGCATCAAAGTCCCCAGCAAAGAATGAATCGGCAACGCCTGCCACCTGATTAATAAAATCAGTGATCGCTGCCATCTCCTGTTCACTTAGATCGCCTTCGACGGAAAAAGAGAAGCCAAACGAAGACTCATTGCTGTAGCTAGAAATAAGTGCTTCGCCGTTATCATTCGAAGCATATCCCATCCCCATAGAGCTGGCTTGTAACGCATTAAAACTGATAGCGATCTTATCCCCCTCTTTGGTGAATAGCTCCAAAGAAGCACTGTTTTCAACCCGATAGGAGGCAGCCTGCCCCACTAACTGCGCGCCACTGAAGTCGCCACCGCTGCTATAACTTTCTGTGGAACTACTACGGGTCACCTCTACTTGCGGTGAAGATAACGCCACTTCATCACCAGCAAACAGCTCTTTCTCGAACTCGCCTAAACGTTGCTGGATCAAGTCATAGCTCTTATCTATGCCATTCCCCAGCTCTTCGCTCATCATGCCCATATCTTCAAGTTCGTCGCGCGCTTCACCGAAGCCTTGATCTACACCGATGCGAGCCTGCGCCATCATATCTTCGAGATACTCATCGCTTTCACCGCGCTCCCGCGCTTGGTTAACAGCCTTTTCGATATAGGAAGTCACATTGTTAGCCACGAGCTCGTAATCAAAACCACCGGTATTTTCTTCGACCGGAGCCTCTGACGATGCTGCTTGTTGCGGCGAAAATGGCAAATTTTTATAGACTGAATCGGCCAAAGAGCGCATCGCAACTTGAAATGGCGAACGCAAAGAAACATCTTCGCCGGGTTGCGAAACCAAACCCGGGGCCGACTTCAGACCACCCGCGGCATCATTCTGTGGCTGACCCAGGCGGCCGGCACTTCCCGGCTGTGGACGCAACAGATTCATCAGGTCTGGGATCTTATTCATCATCATACCTTAGCCCTATGTACTGACTAGCCAACCCATTGCCATCAATGAGCGGCTTTATGATCAGCCATCGGCATAAAAAAGTTAAAATTACACGCTTAGGTTATCGGCCAAAATTGTACAGACTTTAATCATTTTTGAATGATAGTATAACTCACTGAAACAGCACATTTTTTCCAACGTGGATCACATTTATGAAAGACTATCACCGTGTCTTTGCTGAGAAGAATATTGCCAATTGATACCCATTTCCGGTTATTCTGCAGATACGGATGAAAGCAGTACCCGCAGGATAAAGATAAATAATGCAGATCAGCTTTGACACCATCGTCATACAGCTTTCCATGATAGTGGTCAGTGCTGCCATTATTGGCACTGCATTCCTGTACGCTCGCCAGCCAATCATTCTTGCTTACATTGTTGCCGGGATCCTCATCGGCCCATCCGGCTTTGACTTGATCCCTAATGCCAACAACATTGAACAGATCGCCCATGTGGGTGTGATCCTGTTGCTGTTTTTGCTTGGCTTACATCTGCAACCCAGAAAGCTGTTATTGCTGTTTCAGAAAACAGCACTGATTACCCTCGGCACCTCCCTGCTATTTTTTAGCGCCAGCTTTGTGTTTGCCCTTAGTATGGGAATGCCGCTAAAAGAAGCGCTGGTGATAGGTGCGGCACTCATGTTTTCAAGCACCGTCATTGGCCTGAAACTGATCCCCACAACGGCCTTGCATCACAAACACATTGGTGAGGTGATGACCAGTGTACTGCTGCTGCAAGACATTCTGGCTATCATGGTGATCCTGTTTTTGAATATTGATGCAGGTGAAGCGATGCTCACCACATTCGCGATGCTGCTAGTGAAATTAGTTGGCATCGCCATACTGGCCTTTGCTGGGGTGCGCTTCATCGTGTTGCCACTGTTCCGCCGCTTTGATGTGATCCAGGAATACACATTTGTCGCTACTCTGGCGTGGTGTCTGTTTTGGGCGGAAGCCGCCCATCAACTTGGTCTCTCATACGAGATTGGCGCCTTTTTAGCTGGCCTATCGATTGCTGTCAGTCAAGTGGCGATGGCCATCGCTGAGCACCTGAAACCATTAAGGGAGTTTTTCCTGATCCTATTTTTCTTTGCCATCGGTGCGCAATTTGATGCTGGAATGGCACCATTTTTAATGTTGTCCGGCTTCTGTTTCGGCGTAGTATTAGTAGGGCTGAAGGTACTTAGCTTTAAAAAAGCATTTATCTGGACGGGTGAAGATAGAGCGATATCTCAACAGCTTGGGGTTCGCTTGGGGCAAGCCAGTGAATTCTCTATGTTGGTGGCCTTTTCCGCGCTAAGCAGCGGCGTATTAAGCAGCGAAGGAGCTACCTTAATACAATCTGCAACCATAGCGACCTTTATCTTTTCTACCTATTGGGTGGTTAAGCGTTACCCCACACCGATCTCCACCAAACCTAAACTACGCAGAGACTAAGCTCACGTATCTTTATGCCTTAAGCGCTTGCCGGGCAGCATCTAACTCCAGAATAAGCTGCCCTCCCATCTCCCGTTTAACAGTGCACCAATGGGTGTTAACTAGCGCGCCTTCAAGCGCATAAAGCAGATTCAAGCTGGGTGGCTTTAACAACTGCTGCTCGACCCGCAGAAAACAGCGAACAGCCCCTAATGCCTGTAATTCAGTCAAAGAAGCGATACCAGCTGCAAGTAACATTTTCGCCGATACAGTCCCCAAGTTTGGCAGCGCAGCGATCTCATCCCACGCCTGACTATTTTTTCTGGCTGGCATTAAAAGCGGCCAACTGTTCCGGGGTGGCTTCTTTTTGATACTTCGCCTTCCATTCACTGTAAGGCATACCGTAAATGTGTTCTCTGGCCTCGTCAGGGTCAACCGCTACATCCAGCTGAGCAGCCTCTGCCACCATCCATTTTGATAGGCAGTTACGGCAAAAACCCGCTAGGTTCATCAGATCAATATTTTGAACATCTTTACGACTGTCTAAATGAGCTAATAAACGACGTAACACCGCCGCTTCAATTTCAGTCTGCTTTTCCATCGTGACCATCCCTCCTCAATTCTTCTCGGCCCAAAGCCCGTTTAACGACGGCCTTTAAATTTAGCTTTGCGTTGTGCATCCTTCGCCGCTTTTTCCGCTAGACGTTTTGCTATCAAGGCTTCTTCGTCAATCACCATATCCGGAGTCTCCATGGTGATTTTTCCTAGCGTACCTGCGCGTACTTCATGTAACAGAAGATCCGCCGCTTTATTCATTTCGACCTTGCCACCGGAACGTAAACAGCCACGCTTACGCCCTATCATTTCCAACAGATCCCAGCCAGTCTCCGGTAACTCTGGCAACTGATAGCGCTGTTTCAGTTGCTCAGGGTAAGCCAGCAACAAATAGTCCGCTGCATACATACCCACGTCATCAGACTCCATTGCGGTGTCTTTAACAGCCCCTGTCACAGCTAAGCGATAACCACTATTTTCGTTTTCCACCTTAGGCCATAGCATGCCCGGGGTGTCTGTTAGCACCACACCATTCTGCAGATTGATGCGCTGCTGCGCCTTAGTTACTGCCGGCTCGTTACCGGTCTTGGCAATAATACGATCAGCAAGAATATTAATCGTGGTCGACTTACCCACATTGGGGATCCCCATAATCATGGCGCGAATATTTTTGCCAGCTTGGTCCCGGTGAGGTACCAATTTACGGCACAGTTCGATGATGGTTTTAATTTCAGACGGCTGCTGCGTTGTCAGGGGCAAAGCTCTAACCCCGGTTTCCTGTTCCAAATAGTCCACCCAACGGGCTGTTAGGAGCGGGTCGGCAAGATCGCGCTTGTTTAGAACCTTAATTACCGGCTTATCGCCACGTAACTTAGTGATCATTGGATTACTACTACTGTAAGGAATACGGGCGTCCAACACTTCGATAATCAGATCCATCTGTGGCATCACTTCAGCGATCTCTTTCTGCGCCTTGTGCATGTGTCCCGGATACCATTGAATCGCCATCTAACTGCCCCTTGCCGTTTGCTGTAACTTGGATTTCCCGTTGCGCGCTAGTTTAACCTGTTGCTGTTCAAAATCAGAACTTATCTAAAGCTTACTTCAAACGCTCTGTACACTTCGCCAATGACTCCCCAGCAATAAGCGCACTGATGGGGAGCAGCATATCTCAATATGTAAATCCTCTGCTTGTAACCAACCAGTTACAAAAACTTACGCTTGGTAATCTGCCAGCGGAGCGTGATCACCTTTTTTAACTGCCCATACTTTTAACATTTTCTCCTCCAAAGCCCTTATATATCAACAAGTTCTTATGTTAAGCCTTGGTCTACCCTATATCTTTCAACGTGATGTCGACTACAAACTAAAAGGAAGGAATCGATGAATCCAACAGTGTTATCCAAGCACCGTCTCGCCACCGCAGTGCTCATATTAGCCAGCGGATTTAGCCTAGGAGGCTGCTCTGACGACGATGACGACACTCTCACCTGTGATCCTCCGCAAGTCATTAATGACACAGGTGATGCGTGTATCGATCCTGAGCCTACTCCCCCTTATGCCGTTGATCTTTTCCTCAAAGGGGAATTCAGTGGCTGGGGGGCTGAAGAAGAATATATGCTCACATTTGAACAGGATGCTTACTATCTCCACAACGTAGAGATGGTTGCAGGCGTTCCTCAGTTCAAAGTAGCCGATGCTAACTGGACGTTGGAAACAACATTCACTGCCGATGTAGATAATTTGACAGAAGTGGTACCGGGCGAAAGTTACGTTCTACAAACTGGGGACGGCGCGGCCAATATGGCCATGGTATTGGAACAATCAGGGATCTACGATTATAAACTTGAAGTCGGTGATGATTTACTTCACCCCACATTCAGTTTTTCTCAGGACGTAGCGCCCTTGGATTATGACATCTATCTACGTGGTGGCTTTAACGGTTGGACCACAGACAACCAGTTACGGTATGTCGGTGACAACAATTATCAGATGACCATGCAGATCACCCCTGGCAACCATGAGTTCAAAGTTGCTTCCGCAGATTGGTCCAGTGAATGGGTGTTGGATCCAGACGTATCGGTTGTCGCGGAATTAGACACAGATTATGTCATGTATCCTGGCGGCCCAAACAGTAGCTTTTTTGTCACAGAAACCGGTTACTATCGCTTCAATGTCGATGCCTCTGAGCCCACCGCATTGGTACTGCACATCACAGAAACTGATGGTGATGATGGCGTAATCATCAATCCTCACGAAGGCCACGAAGTCCGCCAAGAACTCAGCTTCACCACGTTCGACGATCAGCAAGAAACCGTGACATTTTCCGCTGAAGTTGCCGACGCCGAGTTCCGTAGTTATGCCCAATCAACGACCCAAGACCTACGCGATCCAGGCGACCCTTACGTGCTCTATGAAGAGGTCGCAGGCAAACCCAAAAGCCGTACCGGGAACTTAGCATTTGACGCATTGTTTGCACTGTCCGTGCACGAAACAGCAGAAAATAGCGTGAGCGAAATCCGAGACGATAGCTATAACGGTGGCGACCCTATCCCCTGCGATTGCTTTGAGACCGGCGCAAAGTGGCACTACGTATGGACCCGTGACCTTTCTTATGCAGCCAACCTGGGTTTAGCACTGTTAGATCCTGAGCGTGTCAGAAACTCCCTGCAATTTAAATTATCCGGCTATCGCGCCGGCACGGCCAAACCAACCGCTGCCGCCGGAGACGCGAGCGGCATACAGATAGTTCAAGACACAGGTTCAGGTGGTAGTTGGCCGATCAGTACCGATCGGGTGACCTGGGCGTTAGGTGCAGAGAAAGCGCTTAATGGTTTACCAGCCACGGAGCGAGCCGCATTTGCAACGCAAGCTTACCAAGCGCTGGTCAATACCGTTGAAAATGATCGCATCGCTGCATTTGATAGCGATGACGGACTTTACCATGGTGAGCAATCCTTCTTAGATTGGCGTGAGCAAACCTACGCCAGCTGGATCGTGAACGACATTGCCAGCTTGGGTAGTGCAAAGGCCCTGTCTACGAACGTCGCGCATTACAAAGCGCTGCAATTAACCGCAAAACTGGCTCAAGAACAAGGTGATGCAACCGCGTCGGCGAAATATCAAGGCTGGGCTGATGCCCTCAAGATCGCCATCAATGATGGTTTTTGGCTCGCAGATGCAGGGCTGTATAGCAGCCTGACGGCTGGTCATCAGAGCACTGCACCATTACACAAATTTGACTGGTTAGGCCAGGCGCTGGCAGTCACCAGCGGCATCGCCGATGCGGCGACGGCAGAAATGGTCGTCGCTAACTACCCTCACGGCGACATGGGCGCTCCCGTCATCTTCCCACAACAACCTGATATCGCGGTGTATCACAACCGTGCTATTTGGCCATTTGTAACCGCCTACGGCTTAAGGGCTGCTATTCAAACAGGCAATACAAAAGTGGCGGATGCCGCTTACACCACGCTGATACGTGCGGCCTCACTCAACATATCAAATATGGAGAACTTGGAGTGGCTATCACTACAACCCAACCTGCTTGATTTTGATAACCCTGGCTTATCAGGACCGGTGATTAACTCGACGCGCCAGCTTTGGTCTGTCGGCGCCTATGTCGGTATGGTCATCGAAGGTGTGTTTGGTGTTAGCACCACAGACACTGGCATCGAAATCAACCCATTTGTAACCAACAACTTGCACGCAACCATGTTCGCCGATAGTACATCTCTTGCGTTACAAGGCTTGGTGCTGCAAGGCAAAACCATCAATCTCACGCTGAATTTGCCAGCGTTAACCGATACCGAGGGCTCTTACAGTGTTGCCACGATAACCTTAAACGGTGACGCAGCAACGCAACAGCTAAGCTGGGCAGAGCTCAGTGAAAGCAATGACATTGTGGTTACGTTTGGCGCGCTGACCAACACAGAAAGTAGCCTAACCGCTGTCACTGCAGAGCCGTTAAGTACAAATGATCCCGCCGTATTTGCTCCACTGGAGCCCACTATCAGCCGTGTGTTTGTCAACACCGACAATCTGCTCGCCGTAGAGTTTAACGATGACAGTAACCAAGGCAACTTGGCCTACCATTTGTACCGGAACGGCATGCTGATCCAAGAAAATGTGGCAGTCGGTATTGTCACTGACAACATCGGTGTGACAGCAGGCCAAGGTTATTGCTATACCATTGAGGCCGTTTACACCGATTCGGGTAATCGCTCTCACCATAACCAGCCTGCTTGTTATGACGCCGCACAGGAGATCTCTGTAGCCAATGCTAATGTCACGTCAAATCTAACCGTTAGTCCGGCGGATGATATTATCGATGAGAGCTACCTAGGTGACTGGGGAGCGATGACTGACACCCTGGTTGTCAGCAATGTTGCTATCGCCAATGATGGCGACTACGACATCCAGCTCAAATACCACAACAATTACAACGCCATTAACCTGGGTATCACTAACGGTGTTAAATGGTTACAGGTGAAAGACAGTGATGGTGCCGTCGTCGCTGAAGGCGTGATTCAAATGCCCCATGCACTAACTTCTGCAGGCACTAAGCCTTTGGTTTATTCCACCCCGCTGACGGCCACGTTAACGGCAGGTAGCTACTCATTGGAGTTAATGGACTTCTACAATATGAGCTACCTGAGTAGCAATGAAACATTTACGGGGAACGGCGGCGACAATGGCCCAGTGAACCGTTTCGACATAGCTGCAATACGGCTACAACCTGCTATCGACTGATCCACGCATACGCAGTTAACGAAGCGCAAAAGCCGACCAAGGGGTCGGCTTTTTCTCGTCATTAGTCCCTGGATAAGTACATTTTGAAACACAAAACTATTAACGTACTAAGCCAGCGAGACTAAAATCTACGCAACAATAAAGACATCCCTTTTTTGACTAAGCAAGGATGATGATAATGAACTGGTTAGCGGGCATATCGATACTCATAGTGAGCATAGTCAGCACGGGGTGTAGCCAAAAGCAGGCCTATCATGGCGTCAGGGCAAATCAAAAAAGTGAATGCCAACGCATTGAGGATCCAGACAGATACCGTGACTGTATGGATGAGGCCGATCAATCTTATGAGGATTATCAACGAGAGCGCGAGATCTTGATTAAAGAAAAATCAACGCAATAACTGTTTGGCTCGATGGCAGCAGCAGGAGGATGCGAAACGCGCTCTACCATGATGGTTCCCTGTTCTCCCAAGGGCGTAAGCTGTATAGTGCCAACCTCAAACAATTGTTCGGTACCCCCATGAAACTATTGATCCGCAACCTTTCTCGCAGCACGACAGAGTCTCAACTGCGGGCGTTATTTCAGCCCTTCGGAGAGATCCAGTCATGTACGTTAGTAATGGACAAAGAAACTGGAGAATCAAAAGGGTTTGGTTTTGTTGAGATGCCCAAGTTCGGTCCCGCAAAAATAGCGATGAAAAGTCTTAACAACCAAGAAGTTGATGGTAGTCGCATCCGAGTGAAGTACGCCCAGACAGACGTAGCAACTGAGGCTGAAGCAGTGACTAGCACAACGGGAAAACAGCGCCGTGACTGAACAAAACGACTCTGCTGCCAGTCAGAAAGATCCGCTTCATGGCGTGACGTTGAAAGCATTACTCAGCTGGCTGATCGAACATTACGGCTGGGAAGAGCTGGGGCAAAAAATTCCAATTAACTGTTTTCTCAAAGATCCCAGCCTTAATTCATCACTGAAATTCCTGCGAAAAACGCCATGGGCGAGAACAAAAGTAGAGGCGCTTTATATCAAAGCACAGCAACAAGCGAAGAGCATTTGGGGGAGTAATACTTAGGTAAAAGCCTATTCAGGCAAATTGGCGGTTATTGGCTATTTACGATCGCTATGGCCAAGATCTCGTTCTGGAGCAACCAGGTCCCTGATCTTTTGCTTTAGTGGCTTCAGCTCGGGAAAACCACCCATCTCTTTACGGCACCAAATAAGCGCCCCGTCCAACCAGATATCAAACTGGCCAGCATCGCCGGGGCCAATTGCCACACTATCAAGTTCTTCCGAAAATGTGTTTAGCAACTCTTGTGAGACCCACGCTGCACGCATCATCCAGCGGCAGCGAGGACAATAGCGGATCTCAATCTTGTTCAACCTAATCAGCTCAGACATGTTACTTAGTCAATATGGCGGCGATCATGGGCGACCAACAACATTTGCCGACTTTCCCCCATAAATTGCTCGGCATATTGGCCAAACCAATCAGCCACTTCACTGAACTGACGGATAAAACCATCGCGATCATTATTTTCTAGGCAACTGATAGCATCACTGAAGCGCTCGATATAACGGCGGAACATACCAAGTGCATCAGGTGAAGAAAGGATGATATCCGCGTAAAGTGCTGGATCCTGAGCAAACAAACGCCCCACCATCGCCAATTCAAGGCGATATATCGGTGAGCTGAACGCCAGTAGCTGTTCGATATCAGCATTTTCTGACTTCAAATGCATCCCATATACAAAGCTGGAAAAGTGGCGCATCGCCTGTACTAGTCCCATCGCTTCATCATGATCTTTTGCTGTAGCAGATTTGAGTTTGGCACCCCATAAAGCAAACTGATCCAGTAGCCATTGATAACGTTCGCTATCGCGGCCATCACAAACCACAATCACCTGCTTGGCAAAACTACTGATATCGGGTCCAAACATCGGATGCAACCCAACCACGGGTCCCTGATGTACACGAAGCATTGCGTTTAATGGGTCACTCTTGGTACTGGTGAGATCACATAAGATACAATCAGCAGGCAGTGTTGAGAACTTCTCAATGATCTCGACCGTGCGGGTAATAGGCACGGTCACCATCACCACACTGGCGCCAGCTAGAATATCATCAGCTTGCGCCCAATCCTGACTTCCCAACACTCGAACTTCATAACCAGACAACTCGAACATCTGTACAAACAACCGCCCCAGTTGTCCTTTACCACCAACCACGACGATAGGACCCGCCGCAGGGTTGACGGTTTTAAAACCGGTATCTTTTTCACTGCTATAAGATTCTCTCATCGCACGACGCAGGATATCTTCAATCAAATCAGGGGGTACCCCTAATGACTCTGCTTCCTGGCGACGGCGAGCCAACATCGCAGCTTCCCGGGAAGGGACGTAAATAGGTAAGCCATGCTCACTTTTAACCTCCCCCACCTCGGCCACGAGTTTTAGGCGCTGAGCCAGCAGCTGTAACAGCTGCTGGTCGACATCATCGATCTTGTCACGCAGGCGCAATAGCGCCTCTGGAGAATCATTCACTAACAGTTATTCCGTCTTAGCCCTGCACGCGAGCTTTCAAAGGCTTTGAAAGCTGCTCAGCCATGCCGCGCAGAGAGGTTTCAGTGGTTTCCCAGTTAATGCAGGCATCAGTGACCGATACACCGTACTTCAATTGATCACGGGGAAGGTCGGCACTCTGAGCACCCTCATTAAGATGGCTCTCCAACATGATACCAATGATTGAACGGTTGCCATCCAAAATTTGATGCATAATGTTTTCGGCCACCAATGGCTGAACACTGTAATCTTTGTTTGAATTGCCATGACTACAATCAACCACCAAACTCGGGCTTAATCCAGCGTCAGTCATTGCCTGCTCACACTGCGCTACATTCACCGAATCATAGTTAGGTTGCTTACCACCACGTAAAATTACATGGCCGTCTGGATTGCCTTCAGTTTGAATCACAGAGACCTGACCGTCACCGTTAATACCCATGAAACGGTGACCTGATGCCGCCGCCTTCATTGCGTTGACGCTGTGGCCCAAGTTACCGTCAGTACCATTCTTGAAACCAACTGGCATAGACAAACCACTGGCCATTTCACGGTGGGTCTGGCTTTCGGTGGTACGCGCACCAATGGCTGCCCAGCTGAACAACTCGGACAGGTACTGTGGACTGATCGGATCCAGCGCCTCGGTTGCCATTGGCAGACCAAGTTCAGCGATCCACAACAGCAGCTCACGCGCTTTATGCAATCCTTCTTCTAAAGCAAAAGTGCCATCCATATTCGGATCGTTAATCAATCCTTTCCAACCGACAGTGGTACGCGGCTTTTCAAAGTAGACGCGCATAACCAGGAACAGTTCGTCTTTCAACTCGTCATGCAATTTCTTTAACTTAAGTGCGTACTCTTTTGCCGCTTCCACATCATGGATAGAGCAAGGGCCGGTCACAACCAACAAGCGTGGATCTTTACGATGAATAATGTTCGAGATGACGTTACGAGCATCAGCTACAGACTGCAGAACTTCATCACTGGCTGGGATCGCCTGCTTCAGTTGTTTCGGGGTGATCAGTACCTCTTGGGCGCTGACGTGTACGTCGTTAACCGTATCGTTATGCATTTTACAAAAACTCCTACATGCACCCTGTCTGTTCGATAAAGTTATCGCAGCACAGCTAAAAATCAGGGCACATATCTAATATCAGGCCCATAAATGAGTCCCGATTATTAAACGGATTGCGAGGAATGTATAGGCATAAAATGCATAAAATTGCATTTTTATTGATTAATAATTGAATTTTTATGCAGTGATGTCGTGCATGTTCACAACAAACAGATAAGACGCGATCAGTTTACCGAAAACAAAACAGCCCGCACAAGTGCGGGCTGCTGCTTCTAGCCATTGGGAACCAGGTGTTAAACGAATTAGCTAAGCTTTTCTTTAATACGTGCAGCCTTACCGGTACGACCACGCTGGTAGTACAGTTTAGCTTGACGTACGTCACCACGGCGTTTGACAGCAATGCTGTCTACTTGCTTACTGTGGGTCTGGAATACGCGCTCAACACCCTCACCGTTAGAGATTTTACGTACGGTAAATGCGCTGTGCAGGCCACGGTTACGCTTGGCAATAACTATGCCTTCGAAAGCCTGCAGACGCTCGCGGTCACCTTCACGTACTTTCACCTGCACAACGACTGTGTCGCCAGGGGCAAAAGTAGGAAGGTCCTGCTTCATCTGTTCTTCTTCAAGTTGCTGGATAATTTTATTCATATCTCGCATCCTAGGTTAAACTGAATCACTCTACTGTTTGTTGTTGTTTTCATTAACAAACTCGGCAAGCAACAAAGCTTGCTCGTCAGTCAGAGCTAGGTTGTCCAAAAGTTCCGGACGTCGCAGCCAAGTTCGGCCTAAAGCCTGCTTGAGCCGCCAACGGCGGATCGATTCGTGATTGCCACTCAATAATACTGAGGGCACCGTTTCGCCATCAAGTACCTCAGGGCGGGTGTAGTGAGGGCAATCCAAAATTCCATCAACGAAAGAATCTTGCTCTGCTGATTCACTTTTCCCCAGCACCCCCGGTATCAGTCTTGCCACAGCATCTATCAAGGTCATTGCGGGGAGTTCACCACCGCTGAGTACGTAATCACCAATAGACCATTCCTGATCTACCTCTGACTGAATAACGCGCTCATCAATCCCTTCATATCGCCCAGCGACTAACACCAGTTTTTCGCATCCTGCCAGTTCCTGAACACCCTGCTGATCCAGCTTGCGTCCTTGGGGAGAAAGGTAAATCACCTTAACCCCATCACCGGCAGCCTGCTTAGCTGCTTGAATAGCGTCGCGTAATGGCTGCACCATCATCAGCATGCCTGGTCCACCACCGTAAGGGCGGTCATCAACAGTGCGATGCTTATCATGGGTGAAATCTCTTGGATTCCACGTTTGCAGCTCTATTAAGCTGTTTTTGATGGCCTTGCCCGTTACCCCATGCTCACTAATCGCGGTAAACATATCGGGAAACAGAGTCACCACACCAAACCACATGGGGGTTTCTCCTTGCCGGTTAAAAACCGGGTTCCCAGTCCACTTCGATCCGCTTCTGCACGAGATCTACGTTTTTAATCACTTGGCCATCGAGAAACGGGATTAACCGCTCTCTTTTACCGAAGGCATCTTTGCTGTTCGCTTTCACTTGAAGCACGTCATTTGAACCGGTTTCCATCAGTCCAGTAACAACACCCAGGTCATACCCTTTGTCTGTCACTACCTGCATTCCGATCAAATCCCGCCAATAGAACTCATCTTCTGGCAGATCAGGCAGTTGCTCTGGCAGCACGGAAATTTCCAGGCCCACCAAAGCCTCAGCCTGTGTTCGGTCTTCAACCTCTTCGAACTTAACAATCAAACCATTATTGTGGCTACGCCACTTGCTGACTGTCAGTTGTTTCCCTGATTTTTGGTCTCCCAAAATCCAAGGGGATAACGCAAAGATATCTTCAGCGTTGTCTGTAAAGGAGTGAATCTTCAACCAGCCTTTGACACCATAAGGTGCACCGAGGCGGCCCAGAATCACATTTTCAAGTGGCTCTGACACTGCCCACTCCTTCTTAATGGTTAATTAAGCAGCCGCTTTCGCAGCGTCTTTAACCAACTGTGCTACACGGTCAGACAGGGACGCACCCTTATCTTGCCAGTGTTTAACACGCTCCAGGTCCAAGCGAAGACGCTCGGCTTGGCCGCGTGCAACAGGATTGAAGAAACCAACTTTCTCGATGAAACGGCCGTCACGTGCGCAACGGCTGTCGGCTACGACAACCTGATAAAATGGACGCTTTTTAGCGCCACCACGTTGTAAACGAATGGTTACCATACGTTCCTCTTTACCCAATTTGGCGGTTCCAGGCACCCCAAAAAAGCATGGGGCGGGCTAGAAGCGCGCTAATTCTACGCACAATCCATAGAATTGCAACCAAAACGACGGATAAAAAACGTTCAACTGCGGCGCTATATAAGTAGCAGCGAAGATAGTCAGAAAGCTTGGCGTAGTTGAGTAGGGAGGATGATCAAATGAGGGTCAATGAAAGAAAGCAAAAGGGAGCCACGTGGGCTCCCTTGTTAAGGATTTGAAGTGATGGTGCTTAGCGTCGTGGCATCTTCATGCCCGGTGGCATCATGCCGCCCATACCGCGCATCATTTTAGCCATGCCACCGCCCTTCATCTTCTTCATCATCTTTTGCATCTGGGTAAACTGCTTCAACAGACGGTTTACGTCTTGGATCTGCGTACCAGAGCCTGCCGCAATACGACGTTTACGAGAGCCCTTGATAATCTCAGGACGCTCACGCTCACCCGGCGTCATCGAATTAATAATCGCTTCCATACGGACGGTCATCTTATCGTCCATCTGCCCTTTAACAGCATCAGGCAGATTACTCATACCAGGCAGCTTATCCAGCATGCCCATCATGCCACCCATATTCTTCATCTGTTGCAGTTGCTCGCGGAAGTCTTCAAGGTTGAATCCTTGTCCCTTCTGCACTTTCTTCGCCAGCTTGGCTGCTTTTTCCCGATCAACGTTCTGTTCAATATCCTCGATCAGTGACAATACGTCACCCATACCAAGGATCCGCCCAGCCAAACGATCTGGGTGGAAAGGCTCTAAAGCGTCAGTTTTTTCACCAACACCAAGGAATTTAATCGGTTTACCTGTGATATGACGAATAGAGAGTGCCGCACCACCGCGGGCATCACCATCGGTCTTGGTCAGGATCACACCGGTTAACGGTAGCGCCTGGTCAAACGCTTTAGCGGTGTTGGCTGCGTCTTGCCCTGTCATTGCATCAACCACAAACAGGGTTTCGACTGGATCCACTGCAGCATGCAGCGCCTTGATCTCCACCATCATCTCATCATCAACATGAAGGCGACCGGCCGTATCCACCAGCAACACATCGAAGAACTGCTTACGTGCTTGTTCTATCGCACCAGAGACAATCGCTACCGGCTTTTCATCTGCACTACTGGGAAAGAATTCGACCCCAATATCATTGGCAAGGGTTTCAAGCTGTTTGATCGCAGCAGGGCGGTAAACATCCGCGCTTACCACCATCACTTTCTTTTTCTCTTTCTCTTTTAAGAACTTGGCCAGTTTACCGACACTGGTGGTTTTACCCGCACCTTGCAGGCCAGCCATCATCACAACCGCGGGTGGTTGTGCATTGAGCGCTAGCGCTTCATTGCGCTCACCCATCGCCGCTTCTAACTCACTGCGGACGATTTTAATAAATACCTGACCAGGACTCAGGCTTTTAGTCACCTCAGTGCCGACCGCACGAGATTTAACCTTGCCGATAAAGTCACGTACCACAGGTAAGGCAACATCGGCCTCCAGCAATGCCATACGTACTTCACGTAGCGTATCTTTGATATTGTCTTCGGTAAGACGACCACGACCGCTGATATTTTTCAGTGTCTTGGACAAACGATCGCTAAGGTTTTCAAACATCTTTTTCGAGCCCGGTTTTGGTGACGAGTTGCGCATTATAACTAAACCAGCGCTGCTGGGTAGATGTCTAAGTGTTGGCAGGGTGAATTCTCGCGGTATACTCAGCGTTTAAGAAGCGCAAGATCAATAAGATGACGCTACTTTAAATACAATTAGTACGACAGCTTTTTAATTAGACTTCGCCTTATTTAAGGACTTCGAAACCAACTATGCTGTTCTCATCCAGCTTTTTTGCCGTTGCCGCCATCATCCTCTACCTGACACTAGCGGGCTGGTTAGGCGTGCGCATGATGCAAGGACGACTTCCTCACCGTAGCGGGTTGCTGCTCATTGCAGCGATTACACTGATGCTGCATCTGGTCACACTATTTCTGAGTATCCATTCCCAGGATAGTGGACAAAACCTAAGCATAATGAACATTGCATCTCTTGCTTCTTGGGTCATCACGCTACTCATCACCCTGCTCTATATAAAGAAACCGGTACAGATACTGCTGCCTTTCACTTACGCATTCGCAGCACTGATCAATTTGGCGGATATATTCAGTACGCATACCTACCTGGCTCATATCGAAACCCATCCCAGCGTGCTGATACACATATCGCTCTCCTTGCTCGCTTACTCAATACTCACTATTGCGGCGCTGCTGGCTATCTTGTTGTCGGTCATCAACCGTCAGCTGAAGGAGAAAAAACGATTCGCCTTAAATCCTGTGATGCCACCCTTGATGGTCGTTGAAACACAAATCTTTAATCTGATCCTTGCCGGCACTATTTTGCTTTCTGCCGCACTGGCAACCGGTTTGTTTTTCCTCGACAATTTTCTCGGTAGTGGCAAAGCGCACAAAGCGATACTGAGTGCAATTGCGCTAGCGATTTACGTCTCAGTGTTGTGGCAGCATTACCACCAGGGCGTGCGTGGAAGGTGGCTTATCATCGCCACAGTCACTGGCGCAACCTTGCTCACACTGGGGTATTTTGGCAGTCGCCTGATGCGAGAAGTGGTATTGACGTAAAATTTACCACTATTCTTTGTTTTTTCGGATAAGATAGCGACTTAATTGGTAATAAAGGAATCCCTCGTTGGACGAGATTTCGACGAGTTCCCTGTTTATAACACTGGGCATACTCATACTTATCTCCGCGTTTTTCTCCAGTAGCGAAACCGGAATGATGTCGATTAACCCCTATAGGTTAAGGCATCTAGTCAAAAAGAATCATAGCGCGGCGAGACGAGTACATAAGCTGCTCGACCGACCCGACCGACTGATCGGCGTTATTCTGATCGGTAACAACCTGGTTAATATCATGGCGTCGGCGATCGCCACCATCATAGGTATGCGTTTATACGGTGATGCTGGTATTGCGATTGCCACTGGTGTATTAACGCTGATCATACTGCTTTTTGCGGAGGTCACGCCAAAAACCTTAGCCGCCATGTATCCAGAGAAAATTGCTTTCCCCGCTTCTCTGCTACTTAAAGTCCTGCTCAAGCTAATGTATCCGGCAGTCTGGCTGGTAAATGTTGTCAGTAACGCCATGCTCGCCGTGTTCCGAATAAACCCAACTAAGCGCGCCAGTGCCCACCTTAGCTCAGACGAATTAAGGACCGTGGTCCATGAAGCAGGCACGATGATCCCTCGGCGCCACCAAAATATGCTGCTATCTATTTTGGATCTGGAGAAAGTCACGGTTGAAGACATCATGGTGCCACGGAGCGAAATCATTGGCATCGACATCAATGATGATTGGAAAAAAATCGTCAAACAGCTGACCCAAGGCCAGCACACCATGTTGCTGCTTTACCGCGACAGCATTGATGATGCCGTTGGCTTCGTACACGCTCGTGACGCACTGCGCCTGCTATCGAGAAATCAGTTCAACAAGTCAACGCTGGCACGAGCAGCAAGAGAACTGTACTTCATTCCTGAAGCCACACCGCTCAATGTTCAGCTACTGAAGTTCCAACGCAATCGCGAACGTATTGGTCTGGTGGTCGATGAATATGGCGATATTCAAGGGCTGGTCACGTTAGAAGATATTCTGGAAGAGATCGTTGGTGATTTCACCACCACCGACGCCCCCTCACCAAGCGAAGAGGTTCATCCACAACAAGATGGTTCTTATGTGGTTGAAGGTGGCGCCAATATCAGGGAAGTAAATAAAGAGATGGGTTGGCACTTTCCAACGGACGGCCCTAAAACCCTTAACGGCTTGATCCTGGAATATATGGAAGAGATCCCGAACGAGGGTATCAGCCTAAGATTGGCGGGCTACCCCATCGAAATCCTTGAGGTTAAAGACAACATGGTGAAGTCCGCTCGCGTGATGCCAAGCCTTTATTCACCGCCAGTACAATAAACCCAGCAAATCGACGCCAATAAAAAAGCCTGATGCATCACATCAGGCTTTTTACTTCAAGCTAACGGTCGCTCATTCAGCACGGTCTGAAGCTGATTGAGTCACCCATATCAACTCATCGGCAGCAAAACCTAACTCCGTGGCCTGATGAACAAATTCCGCTTTCAGCTCATCACTGATCTCTGGGGTACGAGCCAACAACCAAAGATATTCCCGACTATTGCCAGCAACAAAAGCATATTGATAATCAGCTTTGTCCAGCTCAAAAATGACATAGGAACCGTAAAAAGGGCCAAAAAAACTGACTTTTAGATAGCCCTCATCGGGCTGAGCAACAAAATACGCCCTGCCCTCGGCTTCACGCCATTCATCATCAGCGGCTTTAAAACCGCGGTTAATAACACGAATGCCACCGTCATCGCGCAACGAGTACTCTGCAGACACCTGACTCATACCGCGCTCAAAAGAGTGATCTAAGCGGGCTATCTCATACCATTTGCCAAGGTAACGATCGGTATCCACCCCTTGCACAGGCACAACCCCCTCAGGGATCCCCAAACAGCCCGATAGCAACAGCACAGCGCCCAAAAAACAGGCGAACCTGAGTACTTTCATGGATCTACTCCTAGCCAAAGAACAATCGGTACAACCAGCTACTATCAAGCTCATCCTTACAACTCTTATATTGCGAAGAGTATTTAGAAGCCCTGT
This sequence comes from Corallincola holothuriorum, assembly GCF_003336225.1. Taxonomy (NCBI): domain Bacteria; kingdom Pseudomonadati; phylum Pseudomonadota; class Gammaproteobacteria; order Alteromonadales; family Psychromonadaceae; genus Corallincola; species Corallincola holothuriorum. The sequence continues at coordinate 546,472 of NZ_QPID01000002.1, read as the reverse complement.
TGGCCACTTTTCGTGACGTGGTCATCAACCACTTCTTGCTTTTGTAAGTACCGCGTTTATAGCCCCCCCAACCCTCGTGGTAATTGAGGTACTGTCCATAAGCATCCCATTTTGATATGCCGTTGATCTTATGAGTTTTGGTAATAAACCAGCCCATAAAATCGATGGCATCATAAAAGTCCTCACGATCAGCACCAGAACTACCCGTTTCTCTGATGTAATCACTCCAAGTCGGCGTTTTCGCTTGCGAGTAGCCGTAGGCACTGCTCACCCGTCCCCATGGAATGAAACCAAGCAGATATTTCCGCGGTGGGGCTGCATCATGACGAAATGAGCTTTCCTGATACATCATCGCCATAGGTACTTGGATCGGCACGCCCCACTTATCATTCATATCCGTAGCGGCGTCGTACCAATCACGTTTTTCACGAAATATTTCACACAGGTTTTCAGGGTTGGATGGCGGTGAAGTCGCACAGCCAGACACCAACAACAGCGTAAGTAAGGCTAAGAAAATTCGCATCGGATCCATTTCTGCAGGGATGGTTACCACCAGTGTAACCAAGACGGTGTTGTCATTCGACAGAGCAACCGCAAAATTTTTACCAAATTTAAGGAACTTGCGCGTATTTATCCACTCTCAATCTATGAACGGCGATTGCTTGTTCAAGAACTATCCCTGGGTTTGGAGCTATCACATTAGATAGCTCTTTTTTTTTGCCTCAGATACGTCTAGCATTCCGCCAATGACAACGCACTCGCTTCTGTTATTCAGTGCTGTATCGCTGGGATTAATTATCGTTCCCGGTCCACTGATCTTGCTCACCATATCAACTGCACTGCAGTTTAGATTCAACGGTGCCATCTGGTTAACCTTAGGTAGTGTAACGTCTGGGGCAATCAAAGCGGTGCTGGCTATGACAGGCATAGCAGCGTTACTGCAGCTAAATCCCGTACTATTGAGCGGACTGCAGGGAGTAGGAGCACTTTACCTGCTCTGGTTAGCTTGGCAGCTCTCTCGCACTACTGATGAAAAGCAAACCCCGACAGCAACGGCTATCAACCACGCGACCAAACGGCAGCTCTACATGCGGGGGCTGTTCTCAGCCTTAGCTAACCCAAAGGGGATCCTGTTCTTCGCCGCACTGTTTCCACAATTCATCGACTCCGAACATGCGCTCTGGTCACAAACTCTAACGCTGATGCTGATTTTCAGCAGTATAGAGATCACCGTGATGCTGCTTTATGCGGCTGCCACCGTTTGGCTAAATCGTAGCATGGGGGTGTTGAATGGAGGAAAGCTAGTGGGGCAAAGGATCACCCCAATGGTGTTACTGCTGTTGAGCATCATGATGTTTTGGGAGCTTTTCGCCCCCATCATGGTGGAGTGATAGCAGCTGGTTAGCTATTTAGGCTCAGGCAAAATAGTCTGCCAAGAACTGTTCAAAATCGACACTAGACTCAGATTCGATCTCTTTTTGTGCCTCGACACTCAGCTGCGCCACCTTCTGCAGCGCATCGTCGCTGTAGAAGTTACTTCCCTGCTGTGCCAATAATTCTGCCTTATGACTCTCTGCGTAGTGCATACCTAAACAGCCATTATCCATGGACCGCTGCTGCATCTCATTGAGCAGACGTGCGGAAGGAGTGAGATCTGGGTCTTCAACTTTGGCCAACTGCTTTGCCAATGCTGCCTGATAGTCATAACCACCGGCAGCCTTATCCATCACTTCAGCAACCGCACGCATTTCTGACAACAACTGCATTGCTCTGACCTTAAGTCCAACGAGCTGACCAGAAACCTCAACTTGTGCATTAGGATCCCGACCATATAGCACAGTGGTCGTAATATTGCGGGTGGCTTCGCTCAAGCCATCGCAATCCAGCACAGGGCTTTCCTGCAACAAACAATAGACCAGCATCACATCAAGAAAGCGGATCTCATCTGCACTGACCCCTGTCTGGTGGAAAGGACTGACATCCAATGCACGCACTTCAATATATTCGATGCCTCCACGCGCCAAGGCTTCACTCGGCTTCTCACCGCTCTCTGCGACACGCTTCGGTCGAATTGGCGCATACAGCTCGTTCTCTATCTGCAATAAATTACTGTTGAGCTGGCGGTACTCACCATCAACTTTGACACCAATTTTTGCAAAGCGGGGTTCTGGCGTATGTAACGCCCGGTCGACACTCGCCAGATAGCCGGTCAATGAGTTGTAATCCACCTGCAAGCGCGCTTGTGCGCGGTTGGTATAACCCAGATCGCTCATTCTCAGTGAGGTAGCATAAGGCAGGTAATACGTTCCCTGCCCCATCTTCTCAAAGGGTAATGCGGAGTTTTTCTGCTGCAAAAAAGAGCCGCAAAGTGCCGGAGAAGCACCAAACAGGTAAGGTACAAGCCAACCAAGACGGCGATAGTTGCGGAGCATCGCCAAATAGCCAGCAGACTGACTTTGTTGTAACGACTCGGCTCCGGCTTGCCATTGATGCCATTGCTGCCAAAAGTGTGCAGGCAAAGAAAAATTGAAATGCACACCGGCAATCACCTGCATCACACTGCCATAACGATGGTGTAGCCCTTTACGATAAAGAGTCTTCATCTTGCCGATATTGGAGTCACCATATTCGGCAATGCGAATATCAGCTTCGCCGCCAACGAAGCATGGCATGCTCAGCGGCCATAGCAGCTCACTTCCCATCTGCTGATAGGCAAAGCGATGGAGATCTGCCAATTGCCCCAGCGTCTCGTCAATGTTGTCACTTACTGGAGTAATAAACTCGACTAAAGACTCGGCAAAGTCAGTGGTCACCAGAGAGTTGGTCAGTGCTGAGCCAAGTCCACTCGGATGACTCTCTTGGGACAACTTGCCATCAGGCGAAATTCGCAGGCTCTCTTTTTCAATACCGTGCTGAATACCCTTGAGTAACTCAGGCTGAGCAGAGAGCAGGGAGATATAGCGAGTCAGTTGAGCAGTCAATTTGAAGTCCTTGCCAGATCAGGCGTTATCGCCGAAGCATAAACCGATAAAGGGCAAGCGTCTATGCTCACCCTTTGCGCTAATGTACTGATAAACCATATTTAAGGCTGCATAGTGATGGTTTCAATGGGCAAGCCTAACGATAGCAACTGAGGTAAAACCTTCGCCGCGTCACCAACGATAACGATCTGCATCGTATCAGGTTGCAGCCACTTAGCCGCCAACGCATTCAGCGCAGGCTTATCAATAGTAGCCACAATCTCTCCCTGAGTTTGGGCAAAGCTAGGATCCAACTGATAGTTTAACATCTGACGCAGGAAGCCCGCCTTCTGCGATGGTGTTTCATAGCTCAACGCTTCGCTCTGTGACACAGCTTGACGTAAAAACGCCAGCTCCCCCGCGTCGATACCTTGCTCACTATATATCGCGAGTTCGTTAAGGATCTCAGTTAACGCCAACCCTGTCACATCCTCACGCACAGAGGTAGATACTGAAAAACGACCGAGCGTCTTGCCACCGCTAAATCCGGAACGGGCACCATAGGTATAGCCCTTCTCTTCCCGCAGGTTCATATTGATACGAGAGTTAAAAGCCCCGCCCAACGGAAAGTTCATCAGCCCCGCCTTAAAATAATCCCCCGTGGCATCGTAAGGCATTGCTCTACGAACAACCCGGATCGCCGATTGCGCCGCTTCAGGCAGATCCACGACATAGATAGTCGACTTATCGTACTGCGGAAAATCCTGGTAATCGGCAAAGCTGAGGGATTCTCCTGCCCATTGTCCTAACCAATCAAGTTTCGGTAGCCACTGTGCTTTACTTAAGCTCCCCACCACCACAAGCTGCGCCGCTTTGGCGCTGTAGTTCTGTAGATAAAACTGCTGCACATCTTGCAGACTGATCCCTTGCACCGAGCTGAATATGCCGCCATCGGGTAAGCCGATCCGCTGCTCGCCATATAGCACTTGCAACTGTGCCCGAGAAGCTAAAGCCCCAGGATCTTTCGCCGACTGCACAAGCGATTGCAAGGTCTGTGCTTTCAAACGCTCAAAGTCAGCAGCATCAAACTTTGGTTGTAATAGGATCTCTTGTAGCAGCAGTAAAGTCTCGTCTAAATGACGCGCCAAACTAGACACCGCGATCTCGGTGTAACGGCCACTGGCGCGCGCTGAAATGCGGCTACCTAACTTATCTAATGCCAGCGCCATCGCTTCGCCACTGCGCTGCTGTGTCGCTTCGTTAAGCATCGCCGCGGTTAAACTTGCAGTTCCAGCTTTGCCTTCAGGATCGAGTAACGGTCCACCTTCAATGCTCAGCAACAAGGTCACCGTTGGCGTTTCGTCTATTTCACTGCCGATCACAGGAATACCGTTATCCAAGGTAGCTCGCCATGCGTCAGGTACATGAACGACGGGTGAAGGGCCAGCTTCAGGCACCTTATTACGATCGAAAGTTTCAGTCACCGGACGCAGAGCTAACTGCGCCGCTGTCATCTCCTCGGCTTGCGGGATTTGGCGTGCTGCAGGCTTAAAGTTATCTGGCGCCGCTATCAGCGCCAGTTGCCCTTGGGGCACGATACTCATTACAACAGCTGGCTTATCTTTGATGTAGGTGCGATAGACCCGCTCCACATCCGCTTTCGTCACAGCTCGATAACGGGCTAAATCATCAGCGATCTGATCAGGACTGTCAGCAAAGGTCTCGTTAAACGCTAAAGTCGACACCTTGCCAGACACACTTTGCAAACCAAAAATTGTCGAGGCTTCAAACTGCGCTTGTACCTTATCCAAATCATCTTGCGTGACGCCACGCTGCTCAAAGTCATCAATCGCAGCTCGCAACGCCTTCTCCATATCAGCTAAAGAGGGCATTTTTTCTGGATTAGCCAAGGCGTAGAGATTGAAACTACACGCCAGCTCCTGACAAGGGTGACTCACACCGGCCTGCACGGCATAACCGGCTTTCACTAAGTGCTGATAAAACAGTGACTGTTTGCCACCACCCAACACATCAGCAAGCAGATCCAGCGCGGCTTCATCTTCATGACGCCCATAAACAGTAGGGAAGGAGATATATAGCAGCGGTAGATGTACCCTATCTTCCATACTGATATAGCGAGTATCAGGTAACGTCACTAGTGTCTTAGCATCACCATCGACATCGGGGCCAGCGGCAATAGGACCAAAGTACTTGGCCACCCACGCCAGCGTCTGTTCCACATCTATATCACCGCCAATCGTTAAGGTGGCATTGTTGGGTCCATACCAGCGCAGGAAAAATGCCTTTAAGTCGTTAACATTCACCCGATCCAGATCTTCTACATAGCCAATGGTTGGCCAGGAGTAAGGGTGATTTTCCGGATATAGTGCCTGGCTCACGCGTTCGTATAACAAGCCATAAGGCGCATTGTCGTAGCGCTGAGCACGCTCGTTTTTCACCGTCGCTCGTTGTACTTCAAATTTCTCCTGGGTCACGGCCTCTAACAAAAAACCCATACGATCGGATTCTAACCAAAGCACCTTCTCCAATTGATTGGCTGGCACAGTTTGGTAGTAGTTAGTGCGATCACTGTTGGTCGTGCCATTCAGGGTTCCCCCCGCTTCCGAAATAATCCGAAAATGCTGTTCGTCAGCAACATGCTTGGAACCTTGGAACATCATATGCTCAAAGAAATGAGCAAAGCCTGACTTACCTAGCTGCTCACGTGCCGAACCGACATGGTAGGTGACATCAACATGAGTAATTGGATCCGAGTGGTCCTGATGCAACAACAGCGTTAACCCGTTCTCCAACTGGTACTTCTCGTACGGTAATACAGGATCGCCATTGTTATCGACGGTAGCACTCACCGCTTCGACAAAATGAATACCTTCTGGCAATACCACGCGATCTTTTGGCTGCTGGCTGCAAGCGGCCAAAACCAACAACGAGAGAAACAGGGATGTAAACAGAGTCACGCGACTAGGTCGAAACATGGAAAGGTCCTGACAAAACAAGTTGCTGTCATTATCCGTAACGAGCGCGTGACCGCAAGGGCTGACAAAACTATTAACAATTTATACGCGCCAGTCAGGGTACAGAGCAGCAAACGCTACAAAAGTGCGCTGAGAGTTCACCCCCATGGTGTCGCCAAGAGCAAAACCAGCAAATAACGTAGCGCTTTACCGAGCGTGATAAACAACAAGACACCACGCCAATTAAGTCTGAGCCAGCCCGCCAACAAGCACAGACCATCCCCCACCAGAGGTAACCAACTCATCAGCAATATAGGGCTGCCATGCTTTTGTAGCCTGAGGTGCCATCTTAACTGCCATGCGTGTTTGGGCTTCGGCGGTCGCGACCTTGCTACCACTCGCCCCATCCACACCGTGACCACCGCCCCTAAAGTATTGCCCAACGTAGCCACCAGCCACAGACTGACGGCAGGCTCATTCCCCTTTAAGTACAGTCCGACCAAAATCACCTCAGAGCCGCCAGGAAGCAGAGTAGCCGCAGCAAAGCTGGCGATAAATAGCCCCCAGAGCTCAATCATTCTGGTGTTGCAGGGGCTCGGCAGTCCAGTATCACTTTCCCTCGTGTATGGCCTGTTTCAACCTGACGGTGGGCAAGGTTGGCGTCGGCCAAAGGGAAAGTCGCTGCAACGGCCACCTTAATGACACCATCAGCCAACAAGGTAACCAGTTGTTTCAAACGGGCTGGATCCGGCTGGATCAACATACCTGTGACGTGACAACCTGCCGCATCACCAGCCTCAATAATTGCATCTGCAGTGACCGTAGGTAGCGTCACGACATCTGTACCGCAAAGCAGCTGCTTAACAAGTGATAAACCAACCTCACCACCCACACAGTCGATAACGAGAGAGGCATGTTCTGCTACTAGCGCCTGCCAGCCAGGCTGGCCATAATCGACACAACAGTCGGCCCCTAGCGCAAGTAACCACTCATGGTTTTGCACACGAGAGATAGCGGTCACCTTGGCGCCCTGCTGTTTGGCTAACTGCACCACTAAATGCCCGACACCACCAGCAGCGCCTAGCACAACGACCTCTTCCGCGTCACGAAGATCACCAAATCGAGACAGTGCCTGACTCGCAGTTAGCCCTGCTAATGGCAAGGCGGCTGCCTGACGCAAATCGACATTGTCGGGCAGAGCAACCCACTCATCTTGAGGTGCTGAAACATGTTCAGCATAGGCCCCGCCCATAAAAGGAAAGCCGATCAGTCCACAAACATGCTGACCAGAGCCTTTGCCATCAGCTGTCAGTAACTCACCGGCCACATCATAACCAGGGCACCAAGGCAACTTGTCGGCGTTTTCCTTCGCCGCCCAGCCTATACCTGCACGTGTTTTGGTATCAATGGGATTAACACCAGCAAACGCCACCCTGACAACGGGTGCTTGAGTCTGCAGTGAGATCTCGGTAAGCGTTAAGCGTTCCGGTTCACCAAAATTACTGATTTGAACTTGATGGGTATCGACTTCCATTAGCTTCCTTTTTCTCTTCAGGGAAGAGCAGTGCCTTAGGGCTTAGGTTCAATTTCAATAACAGGTTAGAATAAACCAGTTATCTACTGAATTCACTTGAGATCACTATGTCCAGTCCTGCGCTCGCTGTCTACCGTTCTATTCCCTTTTGGCAAAAGGTACTCGCAGGGTTTGTGCTGGGTGCGACCGTTGGCTTACTGCTACCAGAGTTTGCGGTACAGCTTAAACCCCTCGGCGATCTATTTATCAACGCCATTCGCATGCTGGTTGTACCGTTAGTCTTTTGCTCTCTGGTCATGGCGGTTACCTCCCTAGGTGACGATAACCGCCTCGGACGAATAGGCATTAAAACCGTTGGCTTATTCTTGTTAACCGCAGTGATCGCCAGCGCACTTGGCCTACTCATTGGCAGTATGATGAACTTCAGTGCCGAGCTATCGCTAACAGCGAGCAGTGTGCGAGAACGGGATATTCCTCCATTTGCGCAGGTACTAGTGGATGTTGTGCCACGGAACCCTATCGCGGCCATGGCCGAAGGCAATATCCTGCAAGTACTGCTCTTTGCAGTATTGGTTGGAGTGGCCATCAATCAAGTGGGTGACAAAGCTGAACCCGTGAAGCGCTTTTTACATAGTGGTGCAGAAGTGATGTACCAGATCACCCGAATGGTGTTGGCCTTAACCCCCTATGGCGTATTTGGCCTTATCGCCTGGATGCTTGGCAGCTTCGGCCTAGACTCACTATTACCGCTGGCGAAATTCGTTGTTGCCATCTATATCGCCTGCTTGATTCATATCGTGCTGGTTTACGGCACTGCAGTACAACTGTTTGGCGGGATTTCGATCCGCCAATTCTTCAAGGCGGTCTTTCCTGCCCAACTGGTTGCCTACGCCAGCGCCAGCAGTTACGGCACACTCCCTGTCAGTACTCGCTGTGTGACTGAAGGATTAGGTGTGTCCCGCCAATATGCCAGTTTTGTGCTGCCCATGGGAGCCACTATCAACATGGATGGCTGTGGTGGTATTTACCCTGCTATTGCAGCGATATTTATCGCTCAAATTTACGGTATACCATTAGGCTGGATCGACTACGGCATCATCATGGCAACAGCCACACTCGCTTCCATCGGCACCGCCGGCGTTCCCGGCACCGCGATGGTGATGCTTACCGTCACCCTAAATGCCGTCGGTCTGCCATTAGAAGGGATCGCCTTTGTCGCCGCAATTGACCGCATCATTGATATGATGCGTACGGCAACCAATGTCACTGGCGATATGATGGTGGCTAGAGTGATTGGTTATCGTGAAGGTTTGCTGGTTACCAATGAGCCCACTACGACGATTAACGAACAATCGGCAACTAATGAAGCTAATTAAGCGACAGGAGGAAAATGGATGGCTCGTTTATTCTTAATCCCGATAATACTATGCCTGCTATGGATTGTTTTTTTACGCGCCAATGACCTTCCCCTTAAGGCGGGCAAGAAAGGGTTTATCTATATTGCTACAGGCTCGACAATTCTCTTTCTGTTCCTCACCCTGATGCTTTGGCTGACCAAACCATAAAAAAGCGAGCCTAAAGGCTCGCTTTTTTAACTGCGGCTCATAGCCACCTGGTGAAGCTAGCGCTTATTGAACTAGCGCAAGTAAAACACCAGCCGCAACAGCTGAACCAAGTACACCAGCCACATTTGGCCCCATGGCATGCATCAGCAAGAAGTTATGGGGATTAGCTTGTAAACCAACTTTATTCACCACACGAGCGGCCATAGGGACTGCAGATACACCAGCAGCGCCGATCAATGGGTTGACCTTGCCCCCGGATAAACGGTGCATCAATTTACCCATCAACACGCCTGAAGCCGTACCAATAGAAAACGCCACCGCACCCAGCGCCAAAATACCCAGAGTTTCCACAGTCAGGAACTTATCCGCCGACAATTTCGAGCCCACGGCTAATCCCAGCAAGATCGTAACGATATTAATGATCTCATTCTGTGCGGCCTTAGATAGACGCTCTACCACACCAGACTCGCGCATCAGATTACCGAGACAGAACATACCCACAAGTGGAGTCGCCGCTGGCAAAAATAGGATGGCCATCAACAACACGATCAGTGGGAAGAAGATTTTCTCTTTGCGGCTAACCGGACGCAACTGCTCCATCGCCACATTACGTTCATCTTCCGTCGTCAGGGCTTTCATAATTGGCGGCTGAATAATGGGTACCAACGCCATATAGGAGTATGCAGCAACAGCAATGGCGCCAAGTAGATCAGGCGCTAACCGGCTGGCAACAAAAATAGCCGTTGGACCATCCGCTCCACCAATAATCGAAATAGCTGCAGCATCCGCCAGCGAAAATTCAAATCCTGGCACCATATTGAGAGCAATCGCCCCAAACAAGGTGGCAAAAATACCAAACTGCGCAGCAGCCCCTAGGAACAAGGTCTTAGGGTTAGCAATCAAAGAGCCGAAATCGGTTAACGCACCTACGCCCATAAAAATAAGCAGTGGAAAGATGCCCGTTTTCACACCCACTTCAAAGATGTAATAAAGCAGTCCACCGGGCTCAGTAAAGCCAGCCATCGGAATATTGGCTAGCACACAACCGAAGCCAATAGGCACGAGCAGCAAGGGCTCAAACTTACGAACGATCGCCAGATACAACAACAGACAGCCAACCAACAGCATCACTATTTGGCCCGGCGTAAAATTGGCGAGACCGGTGTCTCGCCATAGGATAGTTAAACCTTCCATTCAGTGTCCCTATTAACCCAGACCAAGTAGCGCATCACCAACGGCAACAGAGTCGCCCTCTTTAACGTTCAGCACGGTCACAGTGCCGCTTTGTGAAGCTCTGACTTCTGTTTCCATCTTCATCGCTTCCAAAATAATCACGACATCGCCTTCGTTGACCTGCTGCCCAACACTAACATTCACTTTGAAAATGTTACCTGCCAATGGCGCGGGCAAAGAAAAAGTACTGCTTGCTGGCGCAGGGGCAGCAGCAGGTGCGCCACCTGCTGCAGGCGCAACACTGGTCAATGCACCGTCAGGCGCAACTTCTACCTGATAAACCTTGCCATCTACACGAACACTGTATGCTTCTGCCTGGCCACTAGCGGCTGCAACAACAGGCGCAGGCTCTGGCTCGGTACCAGGTGCCGGTTCAAATGCATCTGGGTTGCCACGATTTTTAAGGAACTTAAGACCGATCTGAGGAAACAGTGCATAGGTCAGCACATCATCAATCTTGTCTGTTGCCAAAGAGATCGCTTCTTTCTGAGCAACATCATCAAGTTCAACGCAAAGCTTATCCATCTCAGCATCGATCAAATCCGCTGGACGACAAGTAATGGCTTCGCCACCTTCAAGTACGCGAGCTTGCAGGTCTGCATTAACCGCTGCTGGGGACGCACCATATTCTCCCTTAAGCACACCTGCGGTTTCTTTAGCGATCGACTTGTAGCGCTCACCCGTCAGTACATTTAGTACTGCTTGCGTGCCAACAATCTGAGAAGTTGGAGTAACCAATGGAATAAAGCCAAGATCTTCACGTACACGTGGGATCTCTTTCAATACTTCATCCAACTTGTCTGCAGCACCCTGCTCTTTCAGCTGGCCTTCCATATTCGTCAGCATGCCACCAGGCACTTGCGCTGTAAGAATACGTGCATCAATCCCCTTCAGGCTGCCTTCGAATTTGGCATACTTCTTCCTTACATCACGGAAGTAGCTGGCGATATCTTCCAGCCCTGTAATATCGATGCCGGTATCACGCTCTGTGCCTTCGACAATGGAGACAATGGTTTCCGTGGGGCTGTGGCCATAAGTCATACTCATAGAAGAGATCGCCGTATCGAGAATATCGATACCAGCATCAATCGCCTTCATATGGGTGGCGACACTCAGTCCTGTAGTCGCATGGCAATGCAACGCCAGTGGCAGTTCTAATTCTTCTTTCAAGCGGCCAATCAGTTCTTCAGCCTCGTAAGGCTTCAATAACCCCGCCATATCCTTAATACAGATTGAATGACACCCTAGGTCCTGAAGGCGCTTACCCATATCAAGCCAAGTATCTAACGTATGCACAGGGCTAGTCGTGTAAGAGATGGTACCTTGAGCATGTGCGCCGACCTTCACCGCCGCTTTCACTGCCGTTTGGAAGTTACGAACATCGTTCATCGCATCAAAGATACGGAATACATCCATACCATTGGCATGAGCTCGCTCAACAAACTTCTCTACCACGTCATCGGCGTAATGACGATAACCCAATAGGTTTTGCCCGCGTAATAGCATCTGCTGGCGAGTGTTTGGCATCGCCTTTTTCAACAGACGAAGGCGCTCCCAAGGATCTTCACCAAGGAAACGAATACAGGCATCAAAAGTAGCCCCGCCCCATGATTCTATTGACCAATACCCAACCTTATCCAGCTTCTCAGCAATAGGCAGCATATCTTCAATACGCAAACGGGTTGCAAGCAATGATTGGTGGGCGTCACGAAGCACCACATCAGTGATGGCTAGTGGCTTTTTCATACAGGATCGCTCCTTGTTAGTCCTTGGTCGTATTCCGGTATTTGTGCACGGCAGCAGAGATCGCCGCGACAACGTCGGGGCTTACCCCAGTAGTTTGGGGGGGCGGCGTCGCATTCGCAGTCAAAGGTTCAGGCCCACCGGCAAATCGCGCAAGTAACTTCACGCCAACCACGAGTAAGCTTAAGAACAAAAATACGAATATCATGCCAACAGCCATGATACCTGCTGCTTCCAGTAACAGTTCGCTGATACTAGTCATCAGAACTCATCCTGTAATTAATTTTCAGTTTCCTGACGATATTGCCTAGAAGTACCATGACATATTGTAAAAATCAAACAAGATGTGCATAGATAGTCACTTTTACACGCATAAATACCGTTTTCAGGGCAATAGTCACACAAAACTGTAATTTTCTATGCAAAAGCTATCTGACACATTTGACACTATTTCTCGCACCCACGCTAGCCTCATTCGCCATTCAAACGAATGACGCGGATCAAAAGCAAATGGTTAACTTTCAAGCAAGTGATAAAACCGCGGGCAAACGCACATTTGTTCAGGGTGATAGAACATCTACCGCTACAGATAACGCTCATCAGCGAAATAATAACTCTAGCCCACAAACTCATAGGTAAGGCATTGTAAGAAAGGTATAAGCCAGATACAAAAATGCCCAACATCTCTGTTGGGCATCTCTGAATAATGGCGCGCTCGGGAGGACTCGAACCTCCAACCGCCTGGTTCGTAGCCAGGTACTCTATCCAGTTGAGCTACGAGCGCGTAATCGGTGCAATTGACATAGTCTAGTACATCAATTTTGAAACTGTTTAGTTAATGGCGCGCTCGGGAGGACTCGAACCTCCAACCGCCTGGTTCGTAGCCAGGTACTCTATCCAGTTGAGCTACGAGCGCGTTACATCAAACTAATGGCGGTGAGGGAGGGATTCGAACCCTCGATGGGGCTACAAACCCCATACTCCCTTAGCAGGGGAGCGCCTTCGGCCACTCGGCCACCTCACCTTTAGTGGCGCTGAATTCTAATGAAACTGGCGCTTATGTCAAACACTTTTTGGGAGCTTTTTGGTACTTCAATCGAGTTTTCACTTATACGTGCAAAAATCGAACATTTTGTTGCCATAAAACGAACAAAGCCGACATGAAGTCGGCTTTGTCTAATCTATTCACAGGCTAGTAGTTCTGATTACCCTCATCATCACCCTTCTCAGCCTGAATACGCATATAAATCTCTTCGCGATGCACAGAGACCTCTTTCGGCGCATTCACACCGATACGAACCTGATTACCTTTAACACCCAATACCGTCACGGTGACTTCATCACCAATCATCAGGGTCTCACCAACTCGACGAGTTAAAATTAGCATTCGCTTGCTCCTTCATTCCTTAAACTCTGAGTGGCCACTCTGGGGCGCCTTTAAAACTCAGGATTATTATTAACTTAGCTTATAGACAACGATTAGCTAGTAAAAGTTTAAACTTTCTTAACGGTAACTGACTACTGCACCGGTTCTTTATCCAGATTGAAGGCTGCATGTAAGGTTCGCACAGCCAGTTCTAAATATTTTTCTTCAACCAACACCGAGATCTTAATCTCTGATGTCGAAATCTGTTGAATATTAATTCCTTCATCGCCAAGCGACTCAAACATCGTCACAGCAACACCGGCGTGGCTCTTCATGCCCACACCCACCACGGAGATTTTAGCGATATGATCGTCGCCCTGCACCCCTTTAGCTCCCAACTTTGCACAAGTTTCGTCTAAAATAGCCTTTGCGCGTGCAAAATCGTTCCGGTGTACAGTAAAAGTAAAGTCTGCTGTGTTATCACCTACCGCATTCTGAATGATCATATCAATATCGATATTCGCTTTGCCTATAGGTGCGAGCACTGAAGCAGCAACATTTGGCTGATCAGGAACCCCCAGTATAGTTAACCGTGCTTCATCACGATTAAACGCAATGCCCGATACCAGCGGCTTCTCCATATTCAATCCCTCATAGGTGATCAGCGTGCCTTGCCCCTCTTCGAAGCTAGACAGCACGCGCAGTGGTACATTGTATTTACCGGCGAATTCAACTGAACGGATCTGCAGCACTTTGGCGCCCAGACTTGCCATCTCCAGCATCTCTTCGAAGGTAATGGTATTCATCTTACGTGCCGAAGGCTCAACCCGCGGATCAGTGGTATATACACCATCCACGTCAGTATAGATCTGGCACTCATCAGCTTTTATTGCAGCGGCTATCGCCACCGCCGTGGTATCTGAACCGCCACGGCCAAGGGTGGTGATGTTGTTATTCTCATCTACGCCCTGGAACCCTGCGACGATAGGCACAACGCCTTCGCCAAGACGTTGATTAAGTAAGCTATGTTCAACATCTAAAATGCGTGCTTTGCTATGGGAGTCGTCAGTTAAGATCTTAACCTGATCTCCGGTAAAAGACTGCGCAGCACAGCCACGCTTATTCAAGGCCATTGCCAGTAAGGCAATCGTTACCTGCTCGCCAGTGGAAACCAGAACATCGAGCTCACGAGCTGAGCCATCGGGATCAATCGCATTGGCTAAGCCTAACAGGCGATTAGTTTCACCTGACATAGCTGAGACCACCACCACGACATCGTCGCCGGCGGCACGGTGCCGCACAACGCGCTCCGCAACAGCTTCGATGCGTTCAACAGTACCAACCGAAGTACCACCAAATTTTTGAACTATCAGTGCCACGCTTATTGCTCCTTGCTCTAGAGTCGTTCAGTCAGCCAAGGGCTCACGGACGCTAAGGCAGCAGGTAAAGCTGCCGCATCGCTACCACCAGCCTGCGCCATATCTGGACGTCCACCACCTTTACCGCCGACCTGCTGTGCGACCATATTCACCAGTTCACCAGCTTTCACTTTACCAGTCAGATCTTTTGTAACCCCAACAATCAAGCTCACCTTACCGTCGCCCGGAACACCTAATACAACAACACCAGAACCAAGACGGTTTTTAAGGTCATCCACCATACCGCGTAAGCTCTTAGGGTCTGCTCCATCTAACTGGCTGACAAGCACTTTGACACCATTGATATCAATCGTCTCATCGGTCAAGCTTGCGCCTTTATGTTTGGCAAGCTCAGCTTTGAGTTGCTCAACCTCTTTTTCCAGTGAGCGCATACGATCGACGGTCTGACGAACACGATCAGCGATAGAATGGTTATCACCCTTAACCAATGTGCTCATCTCTTCCATCTGCTTGCCGATAGCATGCATCATGTCAATCGCGGCCTGTCCGGTAACCGCCTCAATTCGCCGCACCCCAGCTGCAATCCCAGCCTCTGTAGTGATTTTGAAAAAGCCGATATCGCCGGTTCGCTCAACGTGTGTACCACCACAGAGTTCGGTGGAAAACTCACCCATACCAACGACACGTACATCGTCGTCGTACTTCTCGCCGAACAGTGCCATTGCGCCAGCGCTCTTCGCTTCATCGAGATTCATCAACTGCGTCGTCACCGGGTTATTCCGTCTTATCTGTTGATTAACGAGGTGTTCTATTTGGCGAAGAGTACCCATGCTCAGACTTTCAAAATGGCTAAAATCAAAACGCAGGCGTTCCGGCCCAACCAGTGAGCCTTTCTGCTGAACATGCTCACCTAACACTTGGCGTAAAGCAGCATGCAATAGGTGAGTAGCAGAGTGGTTAAGTGCGGTTGTTTTTCGATGACGCTCATCGACGTCAGCGGTTAACTCTTCGCCAACGTATATCTCACCAAATTCAACATAACCATTATGAACAATAGCTTTACTCGACTTCTGCGTATCAGTCACAGCAAATGCGCCATCGTTCATCCGCAGCGAACCGATATCGCCCTTTTGACCACCACTTTCACCGTAGAAAGGGGTGTTATCCAAAATGACAATACCCTCTTCTCCGGCCTTCAATTTTTTGACTGACTCGCCAGCTTTCGTCAGTATCTCTATCACTTTTGAGTTCATAGTCAGATTGTCGTAGCCGACAAATTCCGTGCAATGACTGATATTTAGGTCGGCGTTATAATCTTTATCAAAGTTACTCGCTGATTGTGCACGTTTACGCTGTGCCGCCATCTCAACATCAAACCCAGCTTGGTCTATGGTCAACGAGCGTTCACGGGCAATATCTGCCGTTAAATCAGCAGGGAAACCGTAGGTATCGTATAGTTTGAAAACCAACTCGCCAGGCACCACATCACCCTGCAGCGCTGCTAGCTCATCATCCAAGATCTGTAATCCACGGTCCAGAGTGCGAGCAAATTGCTCTTCCTCTACCTTCAACACTTTTTCGATAATAGGCAACTGACTATTCAGTTCATCAAACGCCGCGCCCATCTCGTTTGCGAGTACCGGGACTAAACGGTGGAAGAACACACCCGTCGCCCCCAGTTTATGTCCATGGCGCACCGCTCGGCGGATAATACGACGTAAAACATAACCCCGACCTTCATTGGAGGGCATCACGCCATCGGCGATCAAGAAAGAACATGAACGGATATGGTCGGCAATCACCCGCAACGATTTATCTTCTAAATCTGTCGTACCGATAATCTGAGCAGCATGCTTGATCAGGGTTTGAAAAATGTCGATCTCGTAGTTTGAATGCACTCCCTGCAGTATCGCGGCAATCCGCTCCAACCCCATGCCGGTATCCACCGATGGATTAGGTAACGGTTCCATAGTGCCGTCTGATTGGCGATTAAACTGCATGAAAACAACATTCCAGATCTCGATGAAGCGATCGCCATCTTCTTCTGGTGAACCGGGAGGTCCTCCCCAGATATGTTCACCGTGGTCGTAAAAGATCTCGGTGCAAGGGCCACATGGGCCGGTATCACCCATTTGCCAGAAGTTGTCTGATTCAAACTTCTTATCAGCGGACTTGTCTCCTATACGCACAATGCGGTCCGCAGGAACGCCAATCTCATTAGCCCAGAGTTCAAATGCCTCGTCGTCAGTTTCGTAAATGGTAACTAACAAACGTTCTTTAGGCAGTTTCAACGTATCGGTGAGAAACTCCCAAGCAAAACAAATCGCGTCGCGCTTGAAATAATCACCAAAACTAAAGTTACCCAACATTTCGAAGAAAGTATGGTGGCGAGCGGTGTAACCTACATTTTCCAAATCATTGTGCTTACCGCCGGCGCGAACACAACGCTGTGATGAGGCGGCACGGGTGTAGCTGCGCTGCTCTTTGCCAAGAAATGCATCCTTAAATTGGTTCATACCTGCGTTGGTAAACAGCAGCGTTGGATCGTCGTGCGGCACAAGTGAGCTACTGGCAACAAGCTGATGCCCTTTCGTTCTGAAGAATTCGAGAAACGCTTCTCGAAGAGCGGCACTGGTCATATACATACAAGGATCCCGGCAAACAGGTATTTATCACCGCAAACAAAAACAAGCACGTTGGCGGCACGGCATAAATTTAAACCGCCAATTATATGCCCTAACAAGCACGGAACAACCACTTAACGATTTTCAGAGCAAAATTAGATCAAAAAAGGGGCCATTTAGGCCCCTTTTATATGTTTTTTATGGAAACTAGCCAAAAAACGGTGTTCGAAGTCTAAAATCTAACAAGGTTCCGCTGGGAATTTCTATATGATTCTTACCAAACAACACTGATGCACCCAATCCAACTTTAGCCCCCGTCTTGGCACCATCTCCGCCATCAATTAACCCGCCAATGACGGCTCCGCGAGCAGTCCGCCCAACAGTGTTGCGCCCAGCGCTGTCGCCGGAGGCTTGCAGCTGGCCGGTAACAATAGGTTTCATTTGATTGTTCACCATCACTTCGGTCAGCTCAAGTACGATGGAAGGCTTACCAGCCAATCGGCCAGAAGAGTCTGCTTCAATCACACGACCGTAAACCTGACTACCTCGGGGAGCAATCACGCTACCGTTTGAAGCCACTAAATCGGCTTCCAATACCGCAGTAAAGCGCTGACCTTTGCCTGTTTTTCGCGTATCTAAGGTATCACTCAAGCGCACCGTTAGCTGAGTGCCCGCGGCCACTTCTGCGGGTGCGGAGGCTTGTGGCGCCGGGGCTGGTGCAGCGGGGGCCTGTGCAGCAGGAGCTTGCGCAGTTGGCGCAGCGTCACCGAAGTCGATGCCTGCAACCTGTTCAGTTGGGAACCATTGGTCTTGGCCGTTGACATTGAAAGTCACCATATTCTGATCCCGCGCGACCATTGTGCCTTCAATGACTCGTCCATCTTTCAATCGCAATGTATCTGCAACCGCAGTTCCCACCAATAAGCTCATCAAAAAACTTAAAGTCACCAAACGTCGCATGCTCACTCCCGTGCCTTTAACACTATGAATATTTACCAATTTTAGTCGACATTATGACCAATAAATCGAGAATTAGTTCAGTTATCACCCAATTGTTGGATCAAGTCATGATTAAATCCACGGTAAAGCAAAAAACGGAGCTGTTTCGCACGCTCTTCTCTTTGCGCTGATAGGCTGTCAAAGCGACGCTGAATACAATCACTAAGGACGAGTTGCCAATCAACAGAACACTGCTTTAGTGCATCAGAAATCAACGTCTTATCAATACCCCGTTGAATTAACTCTGCTCTGATCCGCTGCGGCCCATACCCTTGCTGACTGCGGCGACGAATGTAACTATCGCAAAAGCGAGGTTCATCGAGCCAACCGTGCTCTGCACACTTGTCTAGGACGGTGGCGATGTCAGAAGAAGAAAAGCGCCGTTGGCGAAGCTTATTCGCCAACTCTTGGTGGGAGTGATCACGCCGCGCAAGCAAGCGCATGGCGGCGTTTAAAGTGTCATTCTCTGAACTCAGAGTTCCTCTCCAATCTCAGCTAATTGCTCCTCTTCTTGAGCAGCTTTCGGCTTAAGCAACAGCATATCGCGAAGTTTCGCCTCTATCGTCTGCGCTACCTCGGTATTTTCCTTGAAATAACGCAGCGCATTCGCTTTACCCTGACCCACTTTGTCGCCGTTATAACTATACCAGGCACCCGCTTTTTCGATCAGTTTGTGTTGTACACCCAGATCAATCAGCTCACCCACTTTAGATACGCCTTCCCCGTACATGATTTGAAATTCTGCCTGCTTAAACGGAGGAGCCACCTTATTCTTCACGACCTTTACGCGAGTTTCATTACCGACAACTTCGTCGCCATCTTTCACTGCACCCGTGCGACGAATGTCCAAGCGAACCGAAGAGTAAAACTTCAGTGCATTACCACCCGTCGTCGTCTCAGGGTTACCGAACATAACACCGATCTTCATTCTGATCTGGTTGATGAAAATACATAGAGTGTTAGAGCGCTTAATGTTACCTGTCAGTTTACGCAGAGCCTGAGACATCAAACGTGCTTGCAAGCCAACATGGGTGTCACCCATATCTCCTTCAATCTCCGCTTTCGGCGTTAATGCTGCCACTGAGTCAACAATCACCACATCAACAGCGCCAGAGCGCACTAACATGTCACAGATCTCCAGAGCTTGCTCGCCGGTGTCAGGCTGTGACACAAGCAACTCATCAACATTCACACCGAGCTTGCCGGCATAAACAGGATCAAGAGCATGTTCTGCGTCGACAAAAGCGCAGGTCTTGCCAGCCTTTTGTGCTTGCGCAATCACTTCCAAAGTCAGTGTCGTTTTACCACTAGACTCCGGACCATAGATCTCAACAATACGGCCCATTGGCAAGCCACCAATGCCCAAAGCGATATCCAAACTAAGCGAACCAGTAGAGACTGATTCAATATCCAATGCCTGGGAGTCACCCAGTCGCATAATTGAACCTTTACCAAATTGACGTTCAATTTGTGACAGTGCTGCGGATAGCGCTTTAGACTTGTTGTTATCCATTATTTTCTCCAATTGAGCCAGCCGGCCCCTGACAATTACTGGCAAGTATACTGTATGAGCATACAGTATCAAGTCCTGTACAAAATAATTTTTTTAGTGCTTTATTTTCAAATTGTTAGCAATCTAATCAAAGATAGTCTCAGACCTATACAATGAGTTATTTGAATAGAATCATACGCAGTTATACAGGCCTTTGACTGTTGTTAACGGTTTCGGTTGTAATCAGGATCACGTATTCTATTGCCCATGAAAATGACCCCTGCGTCGCCACTCGCATAAGCCAACAGAGACATCGACAGTTCATGACCAGCAAGCAGCTTTCTGACGCCGTACTTTCCCAGCATACTCCTATGATGCAGCAATACCTGCGTTTAAAAGCTGAACAACCCGATATCCTGCTTTTTTACCGTATGGGGGATTTTTATGAACTGTTTTTCGACGATGCCAAACGTGCCAGTGAGCTGCTAGATATCTCATTGACTCATCGCGGCCGTTCAGCCGGAGATCCTATACCTATGGCTGGCGTGCCTTACCATGCAGTAGAAGGGTATCTTGCTCGTATGGTACAGCTCGGCGAGTCTGTCGCTATTTGCGAGCAGATTGGCGACCCGGCAACCAGTAAAGGGCCTGTTGAACGCAAAGTAGTACGCATTGTTACACCAGGCACGGTCACCGATGAAGCTTTATTGGAGGAGCGCCAAGATAATCTTCTCGCTGCCGTCTGCTACGGCTCTAGTAAACACGCAGAAACGTTCGGATACGCCACTTTAGATCTCAGCAGTGGCCGATTTCTAGTATGCGAACTGACCACTGAAGAAGCATTACTGGCAGAGATACAGAGAACACAGCCAGCAGAACTATTGCACCCCGAACAGTTTAATCCCCACTGGCTTGATAGTGTCAAAGGCCAGCGCCGGCGTCCAGAATGGGAGTTTGAACTTGCCACAGCACATAGTCAGTTGTGCCAGCAGTTCGGCACCCAAGATTTACAAGGGTTTGGCGTAGAATCTATGCCACAAGCGCTTTGTGCTGCTGGCGGCCTGCTGCAGTACGTCAAAGATACACAACGTACAGCTTTGCCTCATATCGATGCGATACAAGTTGAACAACATGATGACGCAGTCATTTTGGACGCCGCCACACGGCGAAATTTGGAATTAACACAGAATCTCGCTGGTGGGATCGAAAACACGCTCGCCACAATTCTTGATGGTACGGCAACAGCGATGGGGAGCCGTATGTTAAAGCGCTGGCTACATCGCCCACTGCGAGACCGCGCACTGATTAATGGTCGGCAAGAAGCGATCGCAACTCTGCTGGAAAGCATGGTGATTGACGAATTACAGTCGCTATTGAAAGGGGTCAGTGATATCGAACGGGCGCTGGCACGAGTAGCACTGCATACTGCTCGTCCAAGAGATTTCACCCGGCTGCGAGCAACCCTGGCCCTGTTACCCGAGCTGCATGAATTACTGGCGCCATTAGGCTGTGTAAAATTGGCCGCATTGCTGGCAAAGTGCCAACCGCAACCTGAGTTACATAACCTGTTGGTACAGGCGATCGTCGAGCAACCGCCTGTACTCATCAGAGACGGCGGCGTCATAGCCACTGGTTACAATGCAGAACTCGACGAATGGCGAACATTGGCTAAGAATGCTGGCCATTACCTGGAAGAACTCGAAGCAAGAGAGAAAGAGCGCACCGGGATCCCAACCCTAAAAGTTGGCTTTAATCGGGTACATGGCTACTACATAGAGATCAGCCGCAGTTACGCTGACTGTGTCCCTGCCGAATATGTGCGCCGCCAAACCCTGAAAAACAATGAGCGCTACATCATTCCTGAGTTAAAAGCGTATGAAGATAAAGTGCTCACCGCGCAAGGCAAGGCTTTAGCACTGGAGAAGCAGTTATACGAAGCGCTATTTGATCAGATCATGCCGCAACTAAAGTCGCTGCAGCAGATGGCACAAGCTTTAGCAGAAATTGATGTGTTGAACAACTTGGCCGCTAAGGCCGACGCTCACATGTATTGTCGTCCTAGCTTGAGTGACACACCAGGGATCCATATTGACGGTGGGCGTCATCCGGTCGTCGAACAAGTGATGAAGCAGCCTTTTATCGCCAACCCTGTAGAGCTCACCAGCCAGCGTCGAATGCTGATCGTTACTGGCCCCAACATGGGAGGTAAGTCAACCTACATGCGACAAACGGCGCTCATTACATTGCTCGCTTATATTGGTAGCTACGTACCTGCAGAGCAAGCCACGATAGGCCCCGTTGATCGCATCTTCACCCGAATAGGTGCCTCTGATGATCTTGCCAGCGGTCGTTCTACCTTTATGGTTGAAATGACTGAAACAGCCAATATCTTAAATAACGCCACAGCAAATAGCTTAGTGCTGATGGATGAAATTGGTCGCGGCACCAGTACGTATGATGGTTTGTCGTTAGCTTGGGCTTGCGCAGAGCAGTTAGCTTTAAACATCAACGCCATGACGCTGTTTGCAACCCATTACTTCGAACTCACGGCACTTCCTGAGCGGCTGCCATCACTGGCCAATGTGCACTTGGATGCCGTCGAACATGGCGACACTATCGCTTTTATGCATGCTGTTCAGGAGGGCCCAGCAAGCCGCAGCTACGGCTTACAGGTGGCTCAACTTGCCGGCGTACCAAAACGTGTGGTCAAAAGAGCACAAGCGAAACTGGCCGAGCTTGAAGCCAACCCGACAGCAACCCCCGCGGCCAGCAGCCATCCTCAGCAGCAACAGCTAGACATGCTTGACGATCCCCATGAGGCGATCACGCTACTAGAGACAATAGACCCAGACCAGATGACACCAAGAGACGCCCTCAACGCTCTCTATCAACTAAAAGCATTGCTGTAGTATCAAAACACCCTAAGCTCTAACTAAAAAAGCCAGCGCTCATCGGCGCTGGCTTAATCAAAAACCGTCTATCTACTATCGGACGGCATCATTCAATCAGTTATCAGATGCGAAACAAACTATCGACTGACAACCCCTGACTCATCAGAATATCGCGTAAGCGACGCAGCGCTTCCACTTGTATCTGTCGCACCCGCTCACGAGTAAGACCGATCTCATGGCCCACATCTTCCAGTGTAGATGGCTCATACCCCAGCAGGCCGAAGCGGCGCGCTAACACTTCACGTTGTTTTGAATTCAATTCACCCAGCCAGTGCACGATACTGTCTTGGATATCTTTATCCTGCAGGTTTACTTCTGGGCCCCCATCATTTTCATCGGCAATGATATCGAGCAGCGCCTTATCTGTCTCACCACCAATAGGTGTATCCACAGAACTGATTCGCTCATTCAGTCGCAGCATGCGGCGAACATCATCCACCGGTTTTTCCAACTCATCTGCGATCTCGTCGGGCGTGGGCTCATGATCGAGTTTGTGCGCCAATTCACGAGCGGTTCGCAGGTACACATTCAGTTCCTTGACCACATGAATAGGTAACCGGATGGTGCGAGTCTGATTCATGATCGCCCGCTCAATGGTTTGGCGGATCCACCAGGTCGCATAAGTCGAAAAGCGAAAGCCTCGCTCAGGATCAAATTTTTCTACCGCGCGGATTAACCCTAGGTTGCCCTCTTCGATGAGGTCTAACAAAGCAAGCCCACGATTGTTGTAGCGGCGTGCGATCTTAACCACTAATCGCAGATTACTTTCAATCATTCGTTTTCGAGAAGCTGCACATCCACGCAGCGAACGGCGGGAGAAATAGACCTCCTCTTCAGCTGTTAATAGCGGAGAAAAGCCGATTTCACTTAAATAGAGTTGCGTCGCATCTAAGTTCTTTTGTAGATCTTCCTGCGTCGCATCATCGCTTAGCAGCGATGCCTTTTTCGTCTTAGTTGATTTTTTCGCCCCAGCATCAGCACTTTTTGAGCTTGATTGCTCATCTTCAACCGAATCAATAACCATCTCATCTTCAGAGATATTTACCTGGCCCATACGCAGTCTCCCAATCCTGTCCTACTTTCAAGACAAAACTACGAATAAGTAACGCTGATAACATCAGCGTTTTGGCAGATATCGCGTCGGATTAACCGACGTTCCCCGATATCGGATTTCGAAGTGCAGCTTCACTCGCTCAGCACCACTACTTCCCATGTCGGCGATATGCTGCCCCGCCCTCACCCACTGCTGCTCTTTAACCCGCAGCCTACTGTTGTGGGCATAGGCACTTAGGTAGTCTTCGCTGTGCTTTATTATTATTAGTTGACCAAAACCTCTTAATGCACTGCCCGAGTAAACTACTTTGCCATCTGCGGCAGCGTAAACCGGGTCACCCTTCTTACCTGCAAAATCAATTCCCTTGGCTCCCTGCTCCTTGCTACTGAACCAAGTGATGACTTTACCTCTGGAGGGCCAGCGCCAACCACTTACCTTAGAGGGATAAACCTCTTTAGAAGCGGGTTTTGGCTTGGTGTTTTTTTCACCACCATTGCCAGAGTAATCCTTGCCTTTTTTGGGATCAACCTTGGTGGGTGATGGCTGAGTCACAGTTTTGCCGCTAACCTTAGGTTTTGTCGGCTTTCTTGACACTTTCGGTGCAGCTTTCGCTGTTGAGGCACGTAATTTCAGTACTTGACCAGGATGGATCACGTAGGGCGAAGGAATATTATTGATGCGAGCCAATTCACGCACATCGCTGCCAGCAGCAAAAGCGATGGCGTAAAGTGTCTGCCCTTTTTTTACCGTATGGGTGGCGCTTTTTAACACCCCACGTTTATCTTCGGTATAGGCTGCAGGAGTACTTAACTCGCTGACAGGGGCGGGCTTATGAGTTTTATTGGAGCAGGAGAGCAGGCCGACGGCTGTTAACAGCAGTAGCCCAAGTACACCTCTCTGTGATCTGACGCTCCTTAAACTACTCACACATTCCCAATATCAGCGAAGAATCAAATAAGCCCCAACGGCAGCAACCACCGTCAACCAACCCATCAAATCAATATTGTCTCTTAGCTTGGCTTCCATTTTGGCTCCGCCCCAACGCATCAAAGCGCTAACCAAAAAGAAACGCATCCCACGGCCACAAATTGACGCCAGTACAAATGGGAAAAACACCATCTGTAACATGCCCGCAGAAACAGTAAAAACCTTGTACGGAATCGGAGAAAAACCAGCGAGGAACACGACCCAGACTCCCCAGCGTTCAAACCAACTGATGGCATGGGCAAATTTATCTTGGTAACCAGCGGCATTAATCGCAGGCTCAACCAACACATCGAACAGAAAATAACCCAACCAATAACCGACAATACCGCCAAGCACGGAGAACACCGTAGACCAAGCTGCGTAATGCCAGGCTTTCTCTGGTTTTGCCAATGTCATCGGTGCGAGCATGACATCTACAGGGATAGGAAAAAACACCGATTCGGCAAAGCTCATACCATACAAATAGGCAGGCGCATGACGATGGCGGACTTTCACCATCACCCAGTTGTACATAGGAGAAAAAAGTTTCATTAACCTGGTATTCCTTTAACCAGTGGTACAAAACGAACGGATTCGATCTGTTCGCTATAAAATTTATCACCTTGGCGGGTGATCCGTTGCAATACTTGTTCGTTGCCGCCAACAGGAATAATCATCCGACCGCCGTCAGCCAATTGCTCCAGAAGCGCGGTAGGTACATCATCCGGTGCCGCTGTTACCAGAATGCCATCAAAGGGGGCTTTTGTTTCCCACCCCTGCCAGCCATCACCAAATTTCATCGATACATTATGCAGGTCCAACTGCCGCAATCGGCGTTTTGCCTGGTATTGCAGCGTTTGGATACGCTCTATCGAACAAACCTGAGGCACCACTTGCGCCAACACTGCCGTCTGATAGCCAGATCCAGTGCCGACCTCTAACACTCTGTTCAGCGGTCCGCCCTGCAACAACAGTTCGGTCATCTTCGCCACTATATAGGGTTGGGAGATGGTCTGCCCCACACCGATAGGCAACGCCGTATTATCGTAAGCCTTATGCGCTAACGACGCATCCATAAAA
Organism: Corallincola holothuriorum; assembly: GCF_003336225.1. Classification (NCBI taxonomy): domain Bacteria; kingdom Pseudomonadati; phylum Pseudomonadota; class Gammaproteobacteria; order Alteromonadales; family Psychromonadaceae; genus Corallincola; species Corallincola holothuriorum. Next base: position 520,551 of record NZ_QPID01000002.1, on the reverse strand, counting down.
CTTTGCCGAGGCACAGCTGCGATAGCGGCTAACACTCGGGGATCGGAGATCCCTTCCTGTTGCAGAATTTGCAATAGCCGCTGCAAGCCCGGCGATGTTACTTGATCACTCATAAACGAATTGCTGACACCCAATGTTGTAATGCTTCGCGCTGATGATGCGCAGTTAAATCTATCTGCAGCGGTGTCACAGAAACATAGCCCTGCTCTACCGCATGAAAATCAGTGCCTTCACCGGCATCTTGCCCTTTACCCGCAGGCCCAATCCAAAACACCTCTCTAGCGCCAGGATCTAACGCGCGCACGACAGGCTCAGAACGATGGCGCTGCCCTAACCGAGTCACTTTTACGCCTCGCAGCTGCTCATATGGCATATCTGGCACATTAACGTTTAACAGTTGATCCGATGGCAGTGGGTTCGCCAACAGTTGTTCAACGAGGCTAACCGCAACCTTTGCCGCAGTATCATAGTATTTTGGTGCTCTGGATACCGAAGAGATGGCGATAGCCGGGCGTCCAAGAAAACGTCCTTCAATCGCCGCAGCAACGGTTCCCGAGTAGATGGTGTCATCACCTAGGTTGGCACCGGCATTAATACCGGCAACCACCATATCAGGTTCATCCTCTAACAGGCCATTGACCGCGAGGTGAACACAGTCAGTAGGCGTGCCTCTTACAGAAAGAAAACCATTTTCCAATGCTTGTACCCGCAACGGCTCTTCTAACGTCAGCGAGCTACTGGCACCACTACGATTTCTGTCGGGCGCCATGGTGACGACATCGGCGATCTGCGACAAAGCAAGATAAAGCGCCTTTAATCCCGGCGCATAAACGCCATCATCATTGCTTAATAGGATCCGCATGATTACATCTACTCCTGAAATCGAACCACTTCCCGCAGCACCGCTGTGGCATAGCAGCCAGTGGGAAGCTGGAATGAGAGTAACAGATCATCACCTTGCTGTTGCCAGCTAAATTGTTGCGGGTGGATCATTAATGGACGGCGTTCCTGCTTTAAACCTTGAGCCACCAACCCATCAGCAAACTCAGCAAACTCAGCAACGACCTCTTGCTCAATGAGTTGTGCATCAGAGCTCGATGACAGCTCCCCTTTACCCCACAGGGGTACAGAATATTGAATGTCACCAGAGGTCAATCTATCGACGATGGTGTCGTCAATCTGGTCAGCGGTGAAGTAGCTCCGTGTGCCTGACAACATAAAACACTCACCCGCTAACGGTTGTACGCCACTCTCAATACGCTTAGAAGCCACGCGATTGAATAACAGACTACGCGCGGCAGAGAGCGCCATACTCTTTTGATTACGGGACTTAATCCGTTTGCCGGCAAACAATGCCTGGGCTTGCAGTAGATTCTTACCGCCATGACCAAATCGTTGGCTGCCGAAATAATTTGGTGCACCTCGCTGCGCGACTGTGCGTAAAGCCTCTTCGGCTGCTGCCATATCTGACACTTGACGTAGGCGGATCTCAAATCGATTCGCTTTATGGGTGCCAGGGCGCAACTTCTTGCTATGGCGCTGTTGTGCGATCACCTCTACACCGGGCGCAATCTCGCCACGCAAATCCGGGGCGTCCTGCCCAGGCAGTTGCACAGATATCCATTGTTGAGTGACCGCCCAGCGATCTTTCAAACCAGAGTGTCCAATAACCTTAGGAGAGGCTTTCAGTAAGCCAGATAAGCGTGTGATCACATCCGCTGTATTGGCATCCTTCTTTCGGATCTGCAGCCAGAGGTGTTCTCCCTCGCCATCCGGTTCGAATCCCATCACTTCATCAACGAAGAAATCTTCCGGCTTCACTTTGAAATTGGCCTCAGCGGAAGGCTTCTGACCTAATCGATAGGCCAACGAATGCCATGCCAATTCAAGATCTAAATGATTCATGATATAGCCACCAAAAGTACGACCGCATGGCAAGCAATCCCCTCTTTTCGGCCGACATAACCCAGCTCTTCGGTGGTGGTGGCCTTGACATTAATTTGCGACACGGTCGAATCAAGGTCATCCGCAATCAGTGCGCGCATACTGTCTATATGAGGACGTAGCTTAGGCGACTGCGCCGCTACGGTGACATCTAAGTTGCCAATCTCAAAACCGAGCGCCTGCACTTGGGCGAAGCACTCTCGCAATAACACGCGACTATCCGCACCTTCATAAGCAGGATCAGTGTCAGGAAAGAGTTTGCCAATATCTCCTAAAGCAACTGCGCCTAACAGAGCATCACAAATCGCATGCAACACCACATCGCCATCGGAATGAGCGATCAATCCTTGCGAATAAGGCACGGTCACACCCGCCAGCACTAAAGGCTTATCACTACCAAATTTATGAACATCGAAGCCGTGGCCTATGCGCATCCAAGATTGTCCTCATGCTGTAAATAAAAGCCGGCTAACTTAAGATCAGCCGGTCGAGTCACTTTGATATTAGTGTCGTTTCCTATGACAAGCTTAGGGTGATGACCCGCCCACTCCATTGCCGACGCTTCATCTGTCACAGGAATATTTGCCGCTAACGCCGCAGCAACGTTACGTTGCAAACTCTTTGTAGGAAACAGTTGCGGCGTCAGGGCATGCCAAAGCCCCTCTCGGTTCACAGTATGATCAACGAAGCCATCAGGTGAAGCTCGCTTCATTGTATCTCGGACTGGCGCAGCTAATAAGCCGCCATCGTCATCCGCAGCCACCTGCTCGAGTAAACGCTCAATATCATCAACCAATAAGCATGGGCGCGCGGCGTCATGGACTAAAGCCCACTGCGCTCCCAGCGCCAACGCTTTGTTCAGGCCATTAAGCACGGAATCCGCACGTTCAACACCACCATCCACCCTGAGTACCTTTGGATGATTGGCCATGCTCAGTTTTGAGAAATAGGGGTCGTCTGCAGACACCGCAACAATTACTTGACTCACCAGCGCGCACGACAACAGCTTTTCAATGGTGACATCTAAAATAAAACGTCCATCCAAGGTCAAATATTGCTTGGGACGATCCGCCTCCATGCGGCTGCCAACACCTGCGGCAGGCACAATGGCCACCAATGAGGGATATATTTTATTCATTGTTTACTTGCTTAGGGCTTTCGATAATGCGGTAGAAGGTCTCACCCTGCTTGATCATACCGAGCTCGTTGCGAGCACGCTCTTCGATCGCTTCATTGCCATTACGCAGATCATTGATCTCCGCATACATCAGCTCATTACGCTGTTGTAACCGATTATTCGCTTCAGCCTGAACGGCGACCCTATCATGCACAGACACGGCATCACGAATGCTATTTTTACCAAACCACAGACGCTGCTGTAACAAGGCAAAAATAATCAGCAATATGATCCAGAGCAACCGCATAGCAAGCCTATAGATAAAATTCTGTCGCTATTATGCGGGAGGGGATGGTGTGGGAAAAGAGCTGATAGCAAAAAGCCGCCCATCAGGGCGGCTTTTTCAGAGTTTGATCAGCTTAAGCTTACGCTTGGCCTTTAACTTCTTTCAAACCGTTGTAAGGTGCTTTTGAACCCAAAGCTTCCTCGATACGGATCAGCTGGTTGTATTTAGCAACACGGTCAGAGCGGCTCATAGAGCCGGTCTTGATTTGGCCAGCACAAGTACCTACCGCCAAATCAGCGATAGTTGCATCTTCAGTTTCACCTGAACGGTGAGAGATAACAGCAGTGAAACCTGCATCTTTAGCCATCTTGATCGCAGCCAGAGTTTCAGTCAGTGAACCGATCTGGTTGAACTTAATCAGGATAGAGTTAGCAATACCGTTGTCGATACCACGCTTCAGGATCTTAGTATTAGTAACGAACAGATCGTCACCAACCAACTGGATCTTGTCGCCAAGCAGCTTAGTCTGATGTGCGAAACCATCCCAGTCAGACTCGTCCAAACCGTCTTCGATAGAAACGATTGGGTACTGCTCAACCAAACCAGCAAGGTAATGGTTAAACTCTTCAGCAGTGAAGATCTTGCCTTCACCCTTCATGTTGTAGTTGCCCGCTTCTTTGTCGTAGAACTCAGATGCTGCACAGTCCATGGCCAAAGTAACGTCTTTGCCCAGCTCGTAACCTGCAGCTTCAACCGCTTCTTTAATCGCAGCCAATGCCGCAGCGTTTGATTCCAGGTTAGGTGCGAAACCACCTTCGTCACCTACAGCAGTGCTCATGCCCTTAGACTTAAGTACTTTTGCCAGGTTGTGGAATACTTCAGCACCGACACGCAAACCTTCTTTCAAAGTCTTAGCGCCAACTGGCTGGATCATGAATTCTTGGATATCTACGTTGTTATCAGCGTGCTCACCACCGTTGATGATGTTCATCATTGGCAGAGGCATAGAGAACTGACCTGCAGTACCGTTCAGTTCTGCGATGTGCTCGTACAAAGGCATACCTTTAGCTGCTGCAGCTGCTTTAGCGTTAGCCAAAGAAACAGCCAAGATAGCGTTTGCGCCGAAGTTAGCTTTGTTTTCAGTGCCGTCGAGATCGATCATGATTTGGTCGATAGCAGCTTGGTCTGCAGCGTCTTTACCTACAACCGCTTCAGCAATTGGACCGTTAACTGCAGCAACCGCTTTCAGTACACCTTTACCCAGGAAACGTGACTTATCGCCATCACGCAATTCCAGCGCTTCGCGAGAACCGGTTGATGCGCCAGAAGGGGCAGCAGCCAAACCGATGAAACCACCTTCCAGGTGAACTTCAGCTTCAACAGTAGGGTTACCGCGTGAATCGATGATTTCACGGCCAATAATTTTGACGATCTTAGACATGGTCTTCCTCGTTAATTTACGAATTACTAATTAAAAAACAGCACGGACTCACACAGGGGTGAGAGTCCACAAATTCTTAGTCAAATTAGTTTAGGTGGCGCTTCTGATAATCTCCAGCCGCCGCCACAAAACCGGTAAACAATGGGTGTCCATCGCGCGGTGTAGAAGTGAATTCCGGATGGAACTGACACGCTACAAACCAAGGATGTTCAGGGATCTCAATGATCTCAACCAGTTTCTTATCTGCGCTTAGGCCTGTTATCTTCAGACCCGCTTTTTCCAACTGCTTACGGAAATTGTTGTTCACCTCATAGCGGTGACGGTGTCTCTCTTCGACGGTAGCGTTGCCATAAAGTTCCCGAGCACGGCTACCATCCAATAAATGACAAAGCTGAGTCCCAAGACGCATGGTGCCACCAAGATCAGATTGCTCGGTACGTTGTTCAACATTACCTTCCGCATCCAACCACTCGGTGATCAACCCCACCACAGGATAAGCACTTTCAATATCGAATTCGGTACTGTGGGCGCCTTCCATGCCAGCAACATGACGAGCGTACTCAATCAACGCTACCTGCATACCAAGACAGATGCCTAAATAGGGCACGCCGTTTTCACGGGCATACTGGGCAGCGAGGATTTTTCCTTCAACGCCACGCTCACCAAAGCCACCGGGTACCAAAATTGCGTCGACACCTTCGAGCACTTCGACGCCTTTGGTTTCGACATCTTGCGAGTCAACATACTTAATATTGACGTTTTGACGACTTTTCAAGCCACCGTGCTTCAACGCTTCATTCAAAGATTTATAGGCATCAGGCAACTCAACGTATTTGCCTACCATAGCAATGGTGACATCGTTGGTCTGATTACTCTCTTCGTAGAGCACCTGTTCCCACTCAGACAGATCGGGTTCCGCACACTCGAGACCAAAGCGTTTCACCACCAAGGCATCAAGCCCCTGGCCACTCAACAGAGCTGGAATACGGTAGATGCTATCAACATCTTTCAAAGAGATAACCGCACGCTCTTCGACGTTAGTAAACAGGGCGATCTTAGCGCGCTCATTTGCAGGAATATTGCGGTCACTCCGACAAACAAGAATATCAGGCTGAATACCGATAGAGCGCAGCTCTTTCACTGAGTGCTGAGTCGGCTTGGTTTTCACTTCGCCAGCGGCAGCCAAATAAGGCACCAATGTCAGGTGCATAAACATGGCGTGATCACGCCCAAGTTCAGTACCCAGCTGACGGATAGCTTCTAAAAACGGCTGCGATTCAATATCACCCACAGTGCCACCGATCTCGACAATAGCGACATCATGGCCTTCAGCACCTTTGAGCACACGGGCTTTAATTTCATTGGTGATATGTGGGATCACCTGAATGGTTGCCCCTAGATAGTCACCACGGCGTTCACGACGAAGGACATCTTCGTAGACACGACCCGTAGTGAAATTATTACGGCGACTCATCTTGGTACGAATGAAACGCTCGTAATGGCCTAAATCTAGGTCAGTTTCTGCGCCATCTTCGGTGACGAACACTTCGCCATGCTGAAACGGACTCATGGTCCCTGGATCAACATTGATGTAGGGATCTAGCTTCATCATGGTGACCTTAAGGCCACGTGCTTCCAGGATGGCAGCCAATGATGCAGCAGCGATACCCTTACCGAGGGAGGACACAACCCCGCCTGTCACAAATATATAGTTCGTCGTCATTCTGAACCTGAGAAATTGAAAGTTGAAGGGACACTCAAGACGGGGCAATAGTATAACAAAGCCACGGCTCCCACTCAACGAAACGCGATTCTAACGGTGAAATAAATTGTCAGCATTGCGCCACATCAATGTGATCGCTGTCACGGGTTGAGTTCGGTTTTGGCTTCGCACCATGCGTTTTCAAGCTGTTCTAGTGAGTAATCACTTAGCTCTTTACCCCCGACACGTAAGATTTTCTCTACATAACGGAAACGATTTTCAAATTTATTATTAGCCTGACGCAGCAGTTGTTCCGGATCTTTTTTCAGATGACGTGCTAAATTTACCGCGGTAAATAGCAGATCCCCCAACTCTTCAGCGATATGCTCCATATCATCACTGGCCAGCGCTTCAACCAGTTCCAACTGTTCCTCCGCCAGCTTATCGACTACACCGCTGATATCAGGCCAATCGAACCCTTGATGTGCCGCCCGCTTCTGCAACTTAGCTGCTCGGCTTAAAGCCGGTAACGCAGCAGGAACATCATCCAACGCACTTGGCGCAACATCTTGGCTTTTCTCTGCTCGTTCTGCGGCTTTAAAATTCTCCCAATTTTTCTTTATTTCAGCTTCATCTGCGACATCCAGTTGCGCAAAGACATGGGGATGGCGGCGAACTAATTTCTCACTGACGCCATCAACAATGGCATCAAAATCAAACAGCCCCTGCTCTTTGCCTAATTGGGCATAAAACACCACCTGAAACAGCAAGTCCCCGAGTTCATTCTGCACCTCAGGCCAATCCTCGGTTTCAATGGCATGGGCCACTTCATACGCTTCTTCCAGCGTATAAGGCACGATTGAGGTGAAGCTTTGCTTAAGATCCCAAGGACAACCACCCAGGGGATCTCTTAACTGTGCCATGATGTCGACGAGCTTATCGATAGACGGCTTATTACTCACCAGCAGATCCTTTCATCGGTTCATTTAGACAAAAAATCGCTCAAAGGCGCTTCGCTTCCATCACATCGGGAAGCTGACCCAAACGCGTTAATACCCTCGACAAAGAATCCTTGTTATAGATCTCCAGTTCCATATCGATGATCGCCGTCTGCTGGTTCACGTCTGAGCGACTTTTCACCCCCAACACATTGATCTTGTCATTAGCCAAAATGGTGGTGATATCTCGCAATAAGCCGCTTCGGTCGGTAGCTAACAAGCGAATAGTCAACGAATATCCGGCGGCGTAATTTTCACCCCACGCAGTTTCCATACCGCGTTCAGGTTGCGCTTCCAATAGATCGGCCAGCTGATCGCAGTCTTGACGGTGGATAGAGATCCCCCGCCCTTGCGTGATATACCCCATGATAGGATCACCAGGCACCGGCTGGCAGCAACGCGCCATGTGGGTCATCAGATTGCCGACCCCTTCAACAAGCAACACATCTTTCGGTGGCTTACGTGTCACATTAGCGGTTTTCTTTAATACCAGTTCATCCGCTTCTTCGTCTGACGGTTTCTGCAACTTACTTTGCAGGTGATTGACTACTTGGTTGAGTTTGACGTCTCCCCCACCAACGGCCGCCAGTAGATCATCAACATTGGTGACATTAAAACGATCCACCGCTTCTGACAGATCCGCTAACTTGAGACCGACACGGCTCAATTCGGTATCAAGCATCTCTCTGCCAGCAGCAATATTCTTGTCTCTGTCTTGTTGCTTAAACCAGTGTTGTACTTTGGCGCGAGCGCGGGATGATTTCAGGTAGCCCAGATTGGGATTGAGCCAGTCACGACTAGGGTTGGGCTCTTTGGCAGTAATAACTTCCACCTGATCACCCGTTTGCAGCATGTAGGTGAATGGCACTATCTTGCCGCCAATCTTAGCGCCGATGCAGCGATGTCCCACCAAACTATGGATATAGTAAGCAAAGTCGAGCGGTGTTGAGCCCGTCGGCAGATCAACAACGTCACCCTTGGGGGTAAATACATACACCCGATCTTCGAATACCTGGTTACGCAGCTCTTCAACCAAGTTACCGCTCTCGGCAACATCATCTTGCCAGGCAAGGATCTTACGCAGCCAGGCGATGCGCTCCTCGTAACCACTCTTTGCAGCGCCACCGCCCTCTTTATATTTCCAATGGGCGGCAACGCCCAACTCGGAATCCTGATGCATCTGTTCCGTGCGGATCTGTATCTCGACCGTCTTACCTTGCGGCCCAAGCACCACGGTATGGATCGATTGATAGCCGTTAGATTTTGGATTCGCGACATAGTCATCAAATTCACTGGGCAAATGATGGAACAGTGTGTGCACGACACCTAAAGCGGCATAACAGTCTTGCAGACGATCCACAACGACCCGCACTGCGCGTACATCGAACAGCTCGTCAAACGCCAACTCTTTGCGCTGCATCTTCTTCCAAATACTGTAAATATGCTTTGGACGCCCTTGCACCTCGGCGTTGATCCCTTCCTGCTTGAGGGCTTTCTCCAGGCTTTGCAGAAACTTGGCGATATACTCTTCACGATCCAGACGCCGCTCATCGAGCATTTTAGCGATCTGTTTATAGGTCTGTGGGTGCTGATAACGAAAGGCGAAATCTTCCAGCTCCCATTTCAATTGTCCTATGCCTAAACGATTCGCTAACGGGGCATAGATATCGGAGGTTTCACGAGCGGCCATCACCCGCGTCTCTTCATCGGCATTTTTTACCGAATGCAGATAGCAGATCCGCTCGGCTAACTTAATCACCACCGCACGTACATCCTCGACCATGGCGAGTAGCATGTGACGGAGGTTGTCCACCTGCTGCAAAGTCGGCTGACTCGAAGAGACGATCTGCAGAGAGCGTATCGCTTCCATACGCTCTACATTATCCAAAAGTTGACTGACCTTTTTGCCATAAAACTCATCGGCCTGCTCACGACTTACAATACCTTCCTGCACCAGCGGATATAACATCGCCACGCGGTAAGCGGTCAGATCCATTCCCATGGTCGCTAGGATCGCGATCATCTCCCGGCTACTGAGCAGTAGCGATTCACCCTGTTCGTGCTCAGCAACCAATCGCTGGCATAAGGCGTAAGCCTGCTTCACGCCCTCACGGGTATCTTTGATTAGACCCAAGCCGATCAACCAATCATCAATACTCTGATTGAGTTTGCCTGTTTGCGTGTCGCGAACTGAAACCATAATGACTATTTCCTTACCTTAGCCTTTCCATCTTTGCGAAACAGGAGCATAGATTCAAGATGTGTTGTGTGTGGAAACATATCTATGATGCCCGCTTTCTCAATTCGATACCCCTGAGAGCAGAGTATTTCAGTATCTCGTGCCAAGGTAGCGGGATCACAAGAAACATAAACTAGCCGATGGGGAGCGAGCAAATGTATCTGCTCGGCAACCGCTTGTGCGCCTGCGCGAGCAGGATCTAACAGTACACCATCAAAAGGGCCATGGTTCTGTGCAAACTCGGTTAAGTCGCCATTCAAGTCAATCGTTTCAAATTGACAGCGGTCGGCCAGCTCCAAGCGCTCGGCATTAGCCGCCGCCCGTTGATTCATCACTTCAATCCCCTCCACGCCAATCACCTTGGCACCGACAGAGGCGATGGCGAAACTAAAATTGCCTACACCGGAGAACAGATCGGCAATGGTTTCACCTGCTCTTGGCGCCAACCAGTCAACCGCCTGTGTCACCATGGCACGATTGACCTGCTCATTGACCTGAATAAAGTGATTAGGCGCAAAACCGATATCCAGTGCTTGCTCCGCAACCGTTAGCTGATAATGGTAGATAGGCGCGGCCTCTCCCGTTAGCGTCTGCAGTGCACCACTATTACTCTCAGTTAACAGCTGCAGTGAATGTTGCTCAGCAAACTGCTGTACCAGGGTCAAGTCATCACTCCGCAAGTGGTCAAGTTGGCGCAGGATCCATACCGTCCCCTCTTGCGACTGACAAACCTCCAGATGCGAGAATACTTTCGGACGCTTTAAACGCACTAACAGTTGGCGCAATAACTTAAAGCTAGATTGCAAAGATTCAGCCAATACCGGGCAGCTGTCGATCTCCACCAATGCCTTACTGCTTCGCTGACGAAAACCCACTTTGAATTCGTTCTTGCCTTTACCAAACCAAATACTAATTCGGGCGCGACGACGGTAGCCCTGCGTCTCGCCAAAGATAGGTGCGTGCCAGTCTTCAGGTTCAGCGACATGGTGATCAGCCAACACTCTGGCGAGCCGTTTTTGCTTCACAACGCGCTGTCCTTCGGCTGACAGGTGCTGCAATGCACAGCCACCGCAATCACCAAAGTGGCTGCAAAATGGAGTGACCCGTTGCGCCGAGGCCTCGACTACTTTAATCAGCTTGGCGGTTTGAAAGCGCTTACGGCTGTCCGTCACCCGAGCCTCAACACGCTCGTTTGGCAGGGCACCATCGACGAACACGACGCGACCGTTATCTCTGGCAACGCCTTCCCCCTGATGATTAAGATCATCCACTTGCAACAGTAGTGGCTGTTTACTGCTAGCAGCTTTCGACCGCTTGCTCGGCTTAAATATCTGCACCATGAAACGTTTACCTCGTCACGCCTTCGTTGTTCAGGCGGTACTCATTTTCTATCGAATATGACATTATTACCCGCATTGTAACGGCAGGGGTGAAGGAAACACCATGGCGACACTGGGCTTACGCTCTTGGGTGCTCATATTAACGCTGGCACCGACGGTATTGATCGGAGTCTTACTCGGCAGTTATTTCACCTTTCATAGCTTTCAACAGCTTGACGAGGAGTTAATTGAGCGAGGCAGTAATATTGTCGAACCACTGGCTATCGCCAGTGAGTATGGCATGCTGCACAACAGCCGCGAGATGCTTAAGCGCTTGGTCGGTGTGTCTCACCGTCGTCACTCTGAAACCGTGCGCGCCATCGCCATCTTCGATACTCGCCATAAGGTCTTTGTTACCAGCAACTACATACGCAACTTCAATACATTACGTTTGCCGCCAGGCTCCACCGTGCCACCGAATACCATGCTGGAGTACACCAGCAACGGCGATCTGATCCTGCGCACACCGATCCATCAAGAGTCTAACTTGTATGGCCTGAAGCCAGATGAACCCACGCCGATCATCGGCTATGTCGTTGCACAGTTGAATTCCGATGGCGCCGTACTGGCGCAACATAGATCCGCACTGGCCGCAGGTATCATTGTAATGGTCGGCGTGATCCTCAACTTACTGTTCACCTTCCGTTTAGTAAAACAGGTCACCGAACCTATTTCGGAGATGGTAGATGCGGTAGATATGATCCGCCGTGGTCGACTCGACACCCGTGTCGCCGGTCCATTGATCGGCGAACTCGATGAACTGCGTCAGGGCATCAATGCCATGGCCAAATCTCTCGATGAATCCCACCTCGAGATGCAGCAGAATATCGATCAGGCCACCTCTGATCTGCGGGAAACGCTAGAACAGATCGAGATCCAGAATATTGAACTGGATATGGCGAAAAAACGGGCACAGGAAGCAAACCGGGTGAAATCCGAATTCCTTGCCAATATGAGTCACGAGTTGCGTACGCCGCTCAACGGGGTGATCGGCTTTACCCGTCAGCTGCTGAAAACGCCAATGACACCACAGCAAAAAGATTATCTGGTGACCATTGAAAAGTCCGCCAACAACCTGCTAACCATTATCAACGATATTCTCGACTTCTCTAAGCTCGAAGCGGGCAAGCTGCAGCTTGAGCAGATGCCGTTTATGTTGCGCGATACGATTTATGAAGTGGCCACGTTATTGGCTCCCAACAGCCATGAAAAAGGCTTAGAGATGGTTGTGCGGGTGATGGATAAAGTACCGGACAACCTGATTGGTGATGCCTTCCGTATTAAGCAGGTACTCACCAACTTAGTAGGTAATGCGGTGAAGTTCACTGATCAAGGCTCGGTTGAGATCAGTAGTAAGCTGCTGAAAGAGCATGAGGATAAAGTCACCCTCAAGATCATGGTGACAGACACAGGGATCGGGGTAAGTGAAGAGCAACAGAAATCTCTGTTCCAGGCCTTTGGCCAGGGGGATACCAGCATCACTCGTCGCTTCGGCGGCACCGGTTTAGGCTTAGTGATCTCACAACGGTTGGTTCACCAAATGGGCGGAGAGATGGGCTTTGACAGCACGCCCGGAGAATCCACTACCTTCTGGTTTACCTTATGTTGTACCCGCAGTCCGCTGCCACTAGGAGAGCCGCTACCACTAGATGCCGTATTCGAACAGTCCGTGTTGATTTACGAGCCCCAAGCCGCCAGCCGTCGTGCCCTGTCTGAACCACTGCTGAATTGGAATATCAATGTCGTCAGTGTCAGCGAACCGTTCGAATGGCAGTATCAGCTCAATTCCGGTCAGCGTTTCCTGGCCACATTGATCAGCTGCGCCTCATGCGAAAAAGATATGTCACAGATGGGGCAACTGATCCGACAGGCTAAAGTATGCAGCAACCAAGTCATCGTGATCACCAATCACAGCGATCCGAATATCCACGACCGATTACGTGAACAGGGAGCCGATTATAGCTTGGCCAAACCGGTATCCCCTTCTAAAGTTTGCCGCTTAGTAGGCAACTTTAAGCCAGCAGAAAAAGTACAGCCAGTGAAGGTCGAGAGTAAAATCACCCGCCATGATGCGCGAGTGATGGCCGTCGATGACAACCCGGCGAATCTGAAACTGATTGCCGCTCTGCTGGATGATATCGTCAACGAAGTTGAGATCTGTGAAGATGGTGAATTCGCTGTCGAGAAAGCGCAAAAGCAGAGTTATGACCTGATCTTGATGGATATTCAGATGCCACGTATGGATGGCGTGACAGCGACCCAGGAGATCCGCAAAACAGAGTTAAATCGTTCAACCCCGATCATCGCAGTTACCGCCCATGCCATGAGTGGCGAACAGGAACGACTGCTATCTAAAGGAATGGATGACTATCTCACCAAACCAATCGATGAGGAGGCGCTGCAACGCCTGCTACTACGGTGGATCCCGAAGCTCAACAGTCAAGGTACCAGCTTGGCGACAATAGATGGGATCGACTGGAGCCTCGCCCTCAAACGTGCTGGCGGCAGAGAAGCTCTCGCCCAAGAGATGCTACAGATGCTGCTGGATAGCCTGCCTGAGGTCAAAACATCCTTAGATAACGCCTATCAGGAACAAGACCGAGAGCAGCTACTGCACCATGTTCATAAGCTCAATGGCGCTTGCTGTTACACTGGCGTACCGCAGCTCAACAAACTAGCAAATCAACTGGAAACACTACTTAAGCAGGGAATTGAACTACCGGACCTAGAGCCTGAGCTGTTGGAGATGCATGATGAAATTTCACTGCTATTGGAAGCGGCAAAAGCCACACAGGCTTAATGGCGACTAGGATATAGAAGGAAAGGCCTGAGCCACTCAGGCCTCAATCAACACGGTTGCAACTGCAAAGTGGCGCTCATCACTGATACTCAACAGCCAATGAGTCCCCCCCAAGCGCTCAGCTTGTGCCAAAGCCGCGCCCGTCAGAGTCAGTTCAGGTTTACCCGCTGCATTATTGCCGATATGCATATTCTGAAAACTGACACCAGCAGCAATACCTGTACCTAACGCCTTTGCCGCCGCTTCTTTTGCAGCAAACCGTTTCGCTAAAAAGCGCGCCTGCTGCGATGTTTGCAGAAAGCGCTCCATTTCAACGGCGGTCAAAATACGTTCGGCAAAACGCTGGCCGCTACGAGCAAGCGCACTCTCAATACGCTCGACTTCAACGATATCCGTTCCCAGCCCAACAACTGGCATCTCTAAATTCCCAGTCTTGCTTCTTTCATCAACCGGCGCATATCAGCAACGGCTGTTGCCAGTCCATCAAAAGCAGCACGGGCGATGATCGAGTGGCCAATGTTAAGCTCTTCCAGCTCAGGGATCGCCGCGATTGGTTTGACGTTGTGGTAATGCAAGCCATGGCCGGCATTAACTGTCAGGCCGAGGCCATCGGCATAGGTCGCCGCTTCAGCAATACGCACAAGCTCTGCTTGCTGGACTTGCTCATCGGTTGCATCAGCATAATGGCCAGTATGCAATTCAATATAGGGCGCACCAGAGGCCTTCGCTGCATCAATTTGGGCTTTGTCTGCATCGATAAACAGCGACACCTTAATACCCGCCGCGGCTAGTTCACTCACCACCTGTGTCATCCGTGGCAACTGCCCTGCCACATCCAAGCCGCCTTCAGTGGTCAGCTCTTCGCGCTTCTCAGGCACTAGGCAGACAAACGTTGGCTGAGTTTCAATGGCGATCTTCACCATCTCATCGGTCGCAGCCATTTCCAGATTCATGCGGGTTTTCAGCGTATGCTTCAACAACGCCACATCACGATCCTGAATGTGTCGGCGATCTTCCCGCAGATGCACAGTAATGCCATCGGCACCGGCATTTTCAGACACTGCAGCCGCGTGAACAGGATCGGGGTAATTTGTGCCTCGGGCCTGACGGAGCGTGGCGATATGGTCAATGTTGACGCCCAGCAAAATCTCTTTCAAGGTCGTTTTCCTTTTAAAAAATGTGCAAATAGTTCACGGCTTTTTAATGGGCGCGAGCCTAGCTGTGATGATAGTGCCTGGCGACAAATCAGCTTGGCGCTGCGCTGAACAGCTTCATTATCAAACGCTCCTCGCGCAATTGCCAGCAGATGTGCTCCAGGGTAAACACCCGTTACGGCAACGTCACTATGGCTTACTTGTGCTAGCCATCCCTGCTCAGGGATCCAGCGGTAACTCAGCTGCTCAGATAGACAATGCCCTTCAGTATCACTCTGAAAGTCAATGCCAAAGCCAAGGGTGTCTAATAGTAGGAGTTCAAATGGTCGCAGGATCTGATCTGGCACCATCTCTGTTGCCATTTGCGCTAACGCCGCCAACGCATCGCTATAAGAGGAGAATAGTTCAGAAACCGGCTCACTCTGTGGTAACAAGCGCACCAATAATTCATTCAGATAAAGAGCGGTATAAAGCGCACTGCCGGTGAATTGATAGGCGGGTCCATCGGCTTCAGCATGCCTCAAGGAGAGCAGTTCTCCGCGTCCAGAAAGCTCGACGAGTAGCGGTGTAAAGGGCTGCATTAACGCAGCGGTTCCTTTCGACTTCGAACGCGCGCCGCGGCATACCGCCCTGACATAGCCCAGATCCAGATGGAACAGGTCAACCAGCAAGCTGGTCTCCCGATATGGACGACGGTGCAGTAAAAAAGCGGATGCCGACTCGGCCGTCACTTAGTCCTCGCCATACCCCAAGCTACGTAATGCCCGCTCATCATCTGCCCAGCCACTCTTCACCTTTACCCATAGGTTCAAATTGACGCGACAATCAAATAGCGGCTCCATATCCAGACGTGCTTCACGGCCAATGGTTTTCAGCTTCTCTCCGCCCTTACCTATCACCATGCGCTTCTGGCCATCCCGCTCAACCAAGATCAAGCCGTTGATCTGAGCAACCCCGTTGGGCTGCATCTTAAACTGTTCGATCTCTACCGTGACTGAATAAGGCAGCTCCTGCCCGGTAAAACGCATCAGTTTTTCCCGAATGATCTCCGCCGCCATAAAACGCTGCGAGCGGTCGGTAATATAGTCTTCCGGATAGAAATGCTCACACTCAGGGAGAGAATCAATAACGAACTGACGCAACTCATCAACATGTTCGCCTTTACTGGCAGAGATCGGCATCACTCGTTCAAACGAAAAATCGGCAGCCAGTTTTTGAATGTGGGGCAATAACTCAGCTTTGTCCTTCACCTGATCTACTTTATTGATGGCCAAAACCACCGGCACTTTTTGCGCTTGGCGGAGCTTAGTTAGCACCATCTCGTCATCTTCTGTCCAATGGGTGCCCTCAACCACGAAGATAACCATTTCAACATCAGCCAACGCACTAGACGCCGCACGGTTCATAAAGCGGTTGATCGCCCGCTGTTCTTCAATATGCAGCCCTGGGGTGTCAACAAACACAGCCTGCACCGGGCCTTCAGTCAAAATACCAAGAATACGATGACGTGTGGTTTGCGGTTTCTTTGAAGTAATTGAAACCTTCTGCTCCAGCAGCGCATTAAGCAATGTTGATTTACCAACATTAGGGCGGCCAACAATGGCAACGAGGCCAGCGCGAGTATTATCGCTCATGGGAAAGCTTCTCCAGGACCTGGGCAGCGGCATCTTGCTCTGCTTTACGTCGGCTCGGACCAGAAGCGGTGACCGCCTCATTCAACGGGCTGACCTGACAGGACACAGTAAATGTTTGATTATGTGCTTCACCTTCAATGTTGAGCACAGCATAGTCCGGTAGAGGTAATTTGCGACTCTGCAGGAGTTCCTGCAGTTGCGTTTTGGCATCTTTCTGGTGTTCACCAGGCTTGATCGCCTGCAACCGACTATCGTACCAGCTCAGTACTAAGGGCTCACACACCTGCATACCGCCATCAAGGTAAACGGCACCAATAATAGCTTCAACCGCGTCCGCTAAAATGGAAGCGCGACGAAAACCACCGCTTTTCAGCTCACCAGAGCCCAAACGTAAATAGTCTCCGAGCTTAAAGTCTAACGCCAGTTCAGCCAGCGTGGTGCCTTTAACCAGCGTTGCCCTTAATCGGCTCAGATCACCTTCGCTCGCTTTCGGAAACTGCGCATAGAGTTTCTCTGAGATCACAAGACTAAGAATAGAGTCGCCAAGGAACTCTAACCGTTCATTATGACGACTACCGGCACTGCGGTGAGATAGTGCCTGTTCAAGCAACGCAATGTCCTTGAATTCATATCCCAATGCACGGCTTAAACGAGCAAGATTATCCATAGTTAACCACGCTACTATACAGTTGCACTACTCAATACCGCCAATACGACTAAAGCGAACACCGGTAGGTACCCAGCTGAAAAAGCTGTTGGGATCACGGTCAAATTCAAAGCTCATCCAGATAGCGACAGCCTGACCAACCAAATGAGTTTCAGGAACAAACCCCCAGAAGCGGCTATCAAGGCTATTGTCGCGGTTATCACCCATGACAAAATAATGCTCTTTAGGTACTAACCACTCACCGGGACGTGAGCCTCGCTGACGGAAATAATTGACCCAAGGTTCACCACGGTCACGGTAGATAAGGATCTGATGGCTGACCTCACCTAACTTTTCTTCAAGACGATCGACAACACCACCGGCTGGATCTTTAAACTCATTGCGACCAACCACATCGGAAGCAACCAGCTTCAGCTCTGGGCAAGGCACCTGATCAACACAAGCGGGCTGGATATAAAGCTTCTTGTCTTTGTAGATGACGCGATCACCCGGTAAACCAACGACACGCTTGATGTAATCGATCTGCGGCTGAGGCGGGTGCTTAAACACCACAATATCGCCCCTTTTAGGCTCACCTGTTTCCAGAAACTTAGTCCGGTTCAGCGGTTCACGCAGACCATAACTAAACTTCTCGACCAAGATAAAGTCGCCCACCAACAGAGTAGGCATCATTGAGCCTGACGGGATCTGGAACGGTTCATAGATAAATGAGCGCAGTACCAGCACGATCGCTATGACAGGAAAAAGTGATTCCGCGAACTCAAACACTCCTGGCCGAGGTGCCACGCGTTCTCTTGCTTCTTCATCAAGCTCTGTGCCTGCCGCAGTTTCGGCGGCGGCAACAGCCAACTTACGTTTTGGCGCGAACATCAACGCGTCGATCAACCACAAAACACCGGTGATCAGCGTGGCAAATACCAAAATAGATGAAAATATTCCCGCCATCTTACTTCCTTAAGACTTCTTTCCTACCTGAAGAACGGCGAGGAAGGCTTCTTGTGGTACTTCCACATTACCCACCTGCTTCATCCGTTTCTTACCCTCTTTCTGCTTCTGCAGCAGCTTCTTCTTACGACTAACATCACCGCCGTAACATTTGGCGATTACGTTCTTCCGCAACTGCTTCACCGTACTACGAGCAATAACATGATTACCGATAGCTGCTTGAATAGCGATATCGAACATCTGCCGCGGGATCAGCTCTTTCATCTTATCGACCAGATCGCGACCACGACCCAGCGAATTATCTTTATGGGTGATCATAGCAAGCGCATCAACGCGATCACCGTTAATCAACACATCAACCCGTACCATATCCGCCGGTTCAAAGCGGACAAAATTGTAATCCAACGATGCGTAACCGCGACTGGTAGACTTCAAGCGGTCAAAGAAATCCATCACCACTTCGGCCATTGGGATCTCATAGGTCAGCGCCACCTGCTTACCGTGATAATTCATCTCTTTTTGCACGCCACGCTTTTCGATACAAAGCGTGATGACATTACCCAAGTACTCTTGTGGCACTAAGATATGTGCTTCAACGATCGGCTCACGGATCTCGTGAATATTATTCACTGGCGGCAGATCAGACGGATTGTCGACGCTAAGTAGCTCGCCATCGGTAGTTTCTACCTGATAGCCCACCGTCGGTGCGGTGGTGATCAATTCAAGGTCGTACTCACGCTCTAAGCGTTCCTGAATGATCTCCATGTGCAACATGCCCAAGAATCCAATCCGGAAACCAAAGCCAAGAGCGTTAGAGTTTTCAGGTTCATAGAACAGTGATGCGTCATTCAGGCTCAATTTAGCCAAGGCATCACGAAACGCTTCATAGTCATCCGAGCTTATTGGGAACAAGCCAGCATAAACCTGAGGCTTTACCTTTTTGAATCCTGGCAACGGTAACTCTGCACCGTTGCGTGCCAAGGTCAGGGTATCGCCCACTGGCGCGCCGTGGATCTCTTTGATGCCACAAACCACCCAACCCACTTCACCGCAATTCAAACCGTCAGTATCTTCTCGCTTCGGCGTAAAAATACCGATGCGATCGATGCCCCAGACCTGGCCGGTACTCATCACCTTGATCTTGTCGTGCTTCTTCAACGAGCCATGCTTAATCCGCACCAAAGATACGACGCCAAGGTAAGAGTCAAACCAAGAATCAATAATCAAAGCCTGAGTTGGCGCTTCTGGATCACCTTCAGGGGCTGGAATGTCGCGAACAATGGTTTCAAGCACTTTGTCTACGCCCAAGCCGGTTTTCGCTGAACAGGTCACAGCATCAGTGGCTTCAATACCAACAATGTCTTCAATCTCTTCCGCCACCCGCTCAGGATCTGCCTGTGGCAAGTCGATTTTGTTCAGGACAGGAACAACTTCCAGATCCATCTCAATGGCGGTGTAACAGTTCGCAACGGTTTGCGCTTCTACCCCCTGACCTGCATCCACCACCAACAAGGCACCTTCACAGGCTGCCAGGGAACGCGAAACCTCATAGGAGAAGTCGACGTGTCCCGGTGTATCAATGAAATTCAGCTGGTAGGTTTCACCATCCTGCGCTTTGTAGTTAAGCGTAACGCTTTGCGCTTTAATTGTGATACCACGTTCCCGTTCCAGATCCATAGAATCCAGAACCTGAGCTTCCATTTCGCGGTCACTTAGGCCACCACAGGTATGAATAAGGCGATCAGATAAGGTCGACTTACCATGGTCAATGTGGGCGATAATTGAAAAATTACGGATATGCTTCATGTAGGCAGAAACCAGTTAAACCGAAGGAGTGCGTTAACAAGCGGGCAATTCTACCCTGTTTAATCAAACGTCGCTATCTTGCTGTGTCGAAGAAAGCGTCAATGGCACTTCATCACCCTGTAAAATCTTAATCTGACAGGCAGGATCCCGTTCATATTGGCGTGCCCGGTGACGAGCAAATAGCCAGCCAGCAACACCGCCTAACACAGCAGCAACAATCTGCATTGGTTCGTTATGGCTACCGCTAAGCTGCTGAACCATAGAGATAATGATGGCACCAAACAATGCGCCAGCAATGGGCGATAGATAGACTAAAACAGCGCCGGTAATCAAGGTTCTTTCAGGTAATGCAACGCGAACAGTTTGTCCCTGTTGCAAATGGCCGGGATCTGGCAGCAGCATTCGGTGCAAACGGTGGCCAAACGCTTTTGCTACCACGCCGTTGCCACAACCTTTATCACTACAGGCATCACAGGCGCTTTTTTGCAGGCTTTCCAGCTCAACCCAGCCGTCATGACATCGCACTACCCGTGCTTCTTCAACAAACATTAAGGCCGTTCCTTAGGTTTAGGTTTGTTTACCACAGGATAAATGGTTTCAGCGATACGTTGAGCTGTTTCCGGCGGCAACCTGCCAACAACGGTGATCTCAATACCGGAATTAATCAAACTAAATAGAGAAAGAGCGCCTCGAGTGACCAAGCTGCCACGTTCTTCTGTGTCATCAACCTTGTTGATATAGACAGAGAACTTTATTAGCCCATCGCTGAACATCATATAATCGACGACGTCATTAATCAGCGCCAGACGATGCTGGTCTTTACCAACAAGTTCAAACCCTGAGGGTGTCCAGCCCACCCGCCACTCAACCAACTCTCGTTCTGTTGACTTGGCTGGTGTAGCAACTGTTTGTGGGAACTCGGAGGTCGCAATAGCTTTGAGATGAGCCGACGGTTTATCTAACAGTTGCAGGGATACCACTTGCAGTTGCTCGACCAGATCCCCTTCACTGCTAATCACATCTGCACGCAGCATGAAACCAGTTTCAATATCTGCCCACACTAAAAGACCAAACCGATCCGCTTCATTAGGTGTAATGCGGATCAACTGGGCAATACGACCAGCGGTGCGACTACGTCCGCCCAAAACAAACTGATAGTTCTCAGCAATAGACTTAAAGCCACGTAAGAAAGCCCGAGGAATGGGACCATCCATCTGCCCAGCCTTCAATGAATAAGCAGTGCGTTCGGACTCCAAGTAAGAAACCGTTTCCCCTTTACGCACGATATCCCGCATAGGCCCGTTGAGGTAGCTCAAATGACTAATCTCGACGCCATCAACAAAGCCATGTTCGAATCTCAACGGCTCAATTCGGCCACCGAAATTCTGTACCATAGAGATTACATAGGTTTGCTGGCGGAAAGCATCCACCATACGACTTAAAAGAAGTTCGGGCGCTTCAGCGCCCGATGCAGAAAAAACAGTGCAGGAGAGTAACAGGCCGGTGAACAACGACCTGATTAGAGGTAACTTCATCTAGCGTTCTTCAGATCCTTTATCAGTATCTGTGGCTAACTCATCAGCAGGATCAAGCTGTTCCATCGGCTGTAAACGGCGCTGCTGTTCATGATCTTGCAAGTAAGCGTTGATACGGCGGCGCTGCTCAATAATTCGCATCTGTTGCGCTTTCGCTTCGTCACTCGGCTCCGCTTCTACTGGTGCAGCAGATAAACTGACCGGTGCAGCTAAACCAGTTAATGGCGTGGTATTAAGTACAGGTGTTGGAATTTCACTATTACCAGGCTGATTATACTGTTGCACACCAAGCACAGCTACCGCAGCGACAGTCGCAGCAATCGCATATTGCCCCAGCTGCTTGAATAGCGGCACCACCTTGCCCGGTTGCACAGCCGCCGACGGCTCGCTTTTAGGCGCAAGGATAGTCGGTTCATCTTCCAAAGCTGCCGCAACTCGGCTAGTCAAATCAATATCGATTGCTGGCGGCATCTCACCGCGGATAGCATCGCCAATCAATTGATAGCGCGAATAGGTATCCTGCAACTCTTGATCTTCGAGCAACGCATCGATCATGTCATCACTGATAGCGTCATCAACCTGATTATCTATCCAAGATGAAAGACGTTGCTGTTTATCTGCAGCCATTTTTATCTACCTCTGACGTTAACGTTCTATTAACGGCTTAACTTGTTTGTCTATCGCTTCGCGAGCCCGGAATATACGAGATCTCACCGTACCAACCGGACACTCCATCACTTCAGCGATCTCTTCGTAACTCAATCCTTCCAGCTCACGCAGGGTGATCGCAGTTTTCAAATCCTCGGGCAAAGTATCAACAGTATCGAAGACCATTTGTCTGATCTCATCTGTTAACACCAAGCTCTCTGGCGTTGATACATCGCGTAGTGCGCTAGCCCCTTCATAATACTCAGCCTCTTCCGGCTCAATATCATTCGCGGGTGGTCGCCGCCCCTGTGATACCAAGTAGTTCTTGGCGCTATTCACAGCAATACGATACAACCACGTATAAAACGCACTTTCGCCTCTAAAACCAGGTAATGCCCGATATGCTTTTATAAAAGCTTCCTGCGCTACATCAGGCACATCGCCTTGATTTTTAACGTAACGAGAAATCAGGTTAATTACCTTGTGCTGGTATTTTTGTACCAACACATTAAAGGCTCTCTTGTCCCCTTGCTGGACACGTTCGACCAGCTTCTGGTCGATTTGCTGCTCGCTCATTCGAGCTTCCACTCCACTTGAATTACCGCTTCCGAACTGGAGGCTCTAAGCATGCACACATTCATAGACTGCCGTTAAATTAATTAGTTCGAAAGAATGTTAAATAATTTTACTTGATGACAGAAAGTGTATCTCAGGTCACAGTTCAGCTAACATAGGCATCTGAATTAATTGACCATGATAACGTATGACGGAGCAAATTGAACACAGCTATGATGTGTTGATTATCGGTAGTGGTGCTGCGGGGCTCTCCCTAGCGCTACAATTGGGTCAACACGCAACCGTTGCAGTCCTTAGTAAAGGGCCTGTTCGTGAAGGTGCAACCTTCTACGCTCAGGGCGGCATCGCCGCGGTCTTCGATGCCAGCGATAGCGTTGATTTTCATGTTCAAGACACACTGACGGCGGGTGCTGACCTTTGCGATGAAGCGGCGGTGCGATATACCGCCAGCAGCGCCAGAGAAAGCATCCAGTGGCTAATCGATCTAGGCGTGCCCTTTGACCAGGTTGATTCACCCGGCGATGAACCCACTTACCATCTCACTCGTGAAGGCGGCCACAGCCATCGCCGCATTCTTCATGCCGCCGATGCCACCGGCAAAGCAGTACAAACCACTTTGGTTGATCGGGTAAAAGCTTGCGATAACGTGACCCTACTCGAGCGCTACAATGCTGTCGACCTGATCACCGGCCAGAAACTGGGCACCGACAACGATCTCTGCCACGGCGCTTATGTTTGGAACCGTAACAAAGAGGTCGTCGAAGTGATCCGCGCCCGTTTCGTCGTCCTTGCGACGGGTGGTGCCAGTAAGGTGTACCAATACACAAGTAATCCGGATGTCTCCAGTGGCGATGGTATCGCCATGGCTTGGCGTGCTGGCTGTCGGGTGGCAAACATGGAGTTCAATCAATTCCATCCAACCTGTCTGTTTCATCCCGAAGCCCGTAACTTCCTACTCACCGAAGCCTTACGAGGCGAAGGCGCAAAGCTGAAACGTCCTGACGGCACCCGTTTCATGCCTGACTACGATCCGCGGGAGGAGTTAGCACCCCGGGATATTGTGGCCAGAGCGATAGATCATGAGATGAAGAGATTAGGCGCTGATTGCGTCTATCTCGATATCTCCCACAAGCCCGATGAATTTGTCAAAGACCACTTCCCAACCATTTATGCTAAATGCCTAGAGCTAGGCATCGATATTACCAGTGAGCCAATTCCGGTAGTGCCGGCCGCACATTACACCTGTGGTGGTGTAATGGTCGATCTGCATGGGCGTAGCGATCTCAACAACCTCTACGCGATCGGTGAGGTCACCTACACCGGCCTCCATGGCGCCAATCGTATGGCCAGCAACTCGTTGTTAGAGTGTGTTGTTTTTGCCCATGCCGCCGCCAAAGATATTTTGCAAAGATTAGATTCGCAGCCAAGTGCCCCAACATTGCCCGCCTGGGATGAAAGTCAGGTCACCTGTTCAGACGAGGAGGTAGTGTTACAGCACAACTGGCACGAACTTCGGCTATTTATGTGGGACTATGTTGGTATCGTGCGAACAACTAAGCGTTTAGAGCGTGCGCTACGCCGCATACAATTGCTCAAGCAGGAGATCTTTGAGTACTACAGCTACTTCAGGGTAAGTAACAACCTATTGGAACTAAGAAACTTAGTCGAGGTAGCGGAACTGATCGTCCGCTCGGCTATGGAGCGTAAAGAGAGTCGTGGTCTGCACTACACCTTGGATTATCCAAAGACATTGCCTGCCAGTAAACCGACGATTTTGGATCCTAGGAAAGCACCTTAGGTCTGAGACGACTTTCCGTGAGTGGTGTTGGTATGCCGCTGATACAATAATACACGGCACAGTCGGCGGTAGTCTGTATCTGACAGGCTATCGCGCCAGATCCAAGGTTGTCGCCAATTTTTTGGTAAATCACGTTTATCTTCAGCACTGCAAAGCGCCACACGGCAGCACCAATCATTCACCAAGCAGCGATCTGTTAAGCTGACGGATAACGGCGTATCACCCGGCAGAAGCAATGTAACGCGGTTATCGTAGCCGACAACGATGCGTCCACTAGCGCTTAGGATCTGGCGGTGGAAACCTATCCCCCACACAACTAACAGTGCGCTGATAACAGCGACGATTAGAGCGCTCAGCAAATTCGATGCAGATGCGCAAAGCACTACAACGACAAAACAGAGCAAAAACCAAAACAACCTCAATGCTATGGTGCTAGGTTGAATAACGAGTTCAAATCGCTCCACTGTGGTCACGAACCCGTTTAATCATGGCCGCCAACGCCTCATCATCACAATGCTCATGCCCCATAAACCAAGCAAAAAGCTCAGGGTCATCTCTAGTCAACAAGCGTTCGAAAGTCTGCTGGTCCTGTGCAGAAAGGTTAGGATATTCAGGAACGAAGGGCTCTAGAATAACATCCAGCTCTAACATACCTCTGCGGCAAGCCCATTTAAGTCGCGCCAGCTTTTCTCTAAGTTCCATATGGAGTCATCACATCGTTATTTGATCAACTGGGCTCATGCTAACATAGGCCCAATCGCAGACGTATCCCTTGAAAGCGAAACTGTGAGCCCCCAATTAGTAGCTTCAAATCGTTAAGGATCAAAGTCATGAGTCTAGCCGCCACCTCTTTAGAACAGTCTAACAACAAGCTGTTAGCTGATATTGTTGTCGCTCCACTCAATTCGTTAGCGATCACTGAGATTTCCGGTGAGGATAGGCGCAGCTACCTGCAGGGACAAGTGACTTGTGATGTCAACCAGCTGCTACCTGGGCACTATCAATGGGGCGCGCAGTGCGATTTTAAGGGCAAAGTGTGGACAACATTCTTGCTCTCGGAAAATGCCGAGACACTGCTCATGCTGCATGGGCAAGCAAGCCAATCCCCCGCATTAGCTGAATTGAAGAAGTTTGCTGCGTTTGCCAAAGCAGAAATCAACGACCAGACAGAGCAGTGGCAGCGTTTCGGCATTATGGGGGACAAAGCCACCACACTGCTTAAAACCTGTTATAGCAAGCTACCAGACAGTAACGAAACCGTCGTAGCCTGCTCTGACGGCCTAATTTTCTATATTCCATCCCCCAAACCTAGATATTTACTGTTATTACCAACGGGGGCGGTTCTTCCTGCGCCACTCAATGCTGCACCACAAGAGAGTGAACAATTGTGGCAATTGCTGGACATTGAAGCGGGCTACCCCAACTTAGAGCCCCCCTTAATACAAAAATACGTCCCGCAAATGCTAAACCTGCAGGCACTCGGCGGTATTAGCTTCAAAAAAGGCTGCTATATCGGCCAGGAAACCGTCGCCAGAATGAAATACCTGGGAAAAAACAAGCGAACCATGTTTATTCTTCAAGGCAACTTTGGCGCGGAAGTACAGGCCGGAAGTGAGTTAGAACAGGCAACAAACGATAGCTGGCGACCAGCCGGGCTTGTGCTATCGGCTGTCAGTATCAATGGCTCAGGTAAACTGCTGGCAGTGATGCCATCTGATAGCTCAGCAGACAGTGAGTATCGGATTAAAACGGAAGCAGACAGTCGTGTAACCATAGCCCCTCTGCCCTACCCATTAGTAGAGCAAGAGAGCTAGTTAAGCAAGCGTAAGCAAGTTGGTCAATGGCGAACGGGATCCCGCTTGCCATCACTATGCCGTCGCTTCACTTCGGAACTAGATATTAGCGGTATATTTTGCCGCTTCATCAAATATTCCAACCCCAACATACAGGAAGAGAACAGCAGCGCAGACGCGCTTAGAAACGCGAAGCTGGTTTCCTGACTTGCTTGATACACCCAGAATCCAACCACGGGTGATAACAGCAAACAACAGATAGAAAGTAGTAAAGGTGAGCGCATGTTCAATCCTCCATGACACAGCGCAAGCCACACAATTGAGCGTAGACCTAAAACTAAACTTGCTCCAGAAATTGCTTAAAAACAAAATAATATGGCTAGCACGATCGCAGTACTGCTGCGTAGCTGAGTAGTCAATTTTCGCAAACAAATATGGCCATTTGACACGCTCCTTCCACGCCCTTTCAGCGCTCTCCGCCACAGGAAAATATACACAGGGCGTTAACTCACGTACCGCAGCCAACAAGCTGGCTCACAAGCATAAAAAAACCACCCGCAGGTGGTTTTTATTAACGTCGATGAGCGATAGGTATTAGGGTCTTAATGCTCGCTCACCACGAGAGATGCCTGAAACACCACTGCGGACGACTTCAACTATCTCTGTCGTTTCTTTCACGGCATCAATGAAAGCGTCCAACTTATCTGACGGCCCGGCAAGTTGCACGGTGTAGAGAGTCGGTGTTACATCAACGATCTGACCGCGGAAGATATCACTGGTACGCTTGATCTCTTCGCGAGTATCACCGCTAGCACGCATCTTCACCAACATCAGTTCACGCTCAATATGAGCCGCTTCAGACAGGTCGGTGATCTTTAACACGTCGATTAACTTATTCACCTGCTTGGTGATCTGCTCAATCACATGGTCATCACCAAAGGTAGTCACAGTGATCCGTGACAAGCTACGATCATCGGTCGGTGCTACCGTCAATGACTCAATATTGTAACCACGCTGGGAGAACAAGCCGATAATGCGGCTTAACGCGCCAGGTTCATTCTCCAACAATATAGAAAGAATACGCCGCATTAGGTTCGCTCCGTCTTCGATAAAAACATTTCATCCATCGCCCCGAACTTGATCTGCATCGGGTAGACATGCTCCGCTTGATCCACATGAATATCTAGGAACACCAGCTTGTCTTTCATTGCGAACGCTTTTTCCATCGCCGGCTGCAGCTCTTCAGGCTTAGTCACCTTGATACCAACATGGCCGTAGGCTTCTACCAACTTCACCCAATCTGGCATCGACTCCATGTAGGAATGGCTGTGGCGATTGCTATAGAACATATCCTGCCACTGCTTCACCATGCCAAGTTGCGCATTGTTCAATGACACAATCTTCACTGGGATGTCGTACTGCAAGCAGGTGGATAGCTCCTGAATATTCATCTGAATACTGCCATCGCCCGTAACACAAGCGACCTGAGCATCAGGAAACGCACGTTTTACACCCATAGCGGCTGGGAAGCCGAAGCCCATGGTGCCTAGACCACCAGAGTTGATCCAACGGCGTGGTTTATCAAACGGGTAGTAAAGCGCTGCAAACATCTGATGCTGTCCGACATCAGAGGTGACATACGCATCACCATCAGTTGCCTTGTACAGGGCTTCAATCACCTGCTGTGGCTTTATTTTCTCATCGCTTTTGACGTAATCCAAACAGCGGGCTTTGCGCCAACCGTCGATAGTTTGCCACCAGCTTTCCAGACTCGCTTCATCTAACGAAGCACCAGAACCATCTAACTGCGTTAGCATCTGCTTCAGCACGGTATCGGCAGCACCCACAATAGGCACATGAGCCATGATAGTTTTGGAAATCGATGCAGGATCGATATCAATATGCAATACCGTCGCATCAGGACAGAATTTGGCAACGTTGTTCGTCACTCGGTCATCAAAGCGTGCGCCGACTGCTAGAATGCAGTCGCTGTGATGCATCGCCTTATTCGCCTGCAAGGTACCATGCATCCCTAACATACCAAGAAACTGATCATGGGTACCTGGAAACGCCCCCAATCCCATCAAGGTATTAGTGACCGGTAAATTGAGGCGTTCAGCCAGCGCAGTTAATGCTTCTGAAGCTTCGCCGATGACCGCTCCACCACCTGCGTATAACACAGGTCGCTTGGCCTGCAGCAGAATATCCAACGCTTTCTTAATCTGCCTTCCATGCCCTTTGGTAGTCGGGTTGTAGGAGCGCATCTTAATATCGGTCGGCAGATTATATTCAAATTTATGCAGCGGATTCTGGCAATCCTTAGGCAGATCCACCACCACCGGGCCAGGGCGCCCAGTCGACGCGATATAAAATGCTTTTGCAATCGCGTCTGGGATCTCTTCTGCTTTCTTTACCAAAAAACTGTGCTTAACGATAGGACGAGAACAACCGAACATGTCGGTTTCCTGAAAAGCGTCCATTCCGATCAGAGACGTAGGCACCTGCCCCGACAAAACAACCAGCGGAATGGAATCCATATACGCGGTCGCAATACCCGTCAGCGTATTTGTCGCGCCAGGGCCAGAGGTTACGAGCGCCACACCCACCTTACCGGTAGCTCGAGAAAAACCGTCCGCGGCATGCACTGCAGCCTGTTCATGACGCACCAGAATATGTTCCATATCTGGCTGCTGAAACAACGCATCATAAATATCCAGAACTGAGCCACCAGGGTAGCCAAATATAGACTTTACGCCGAGGTCCTTCAGGCTTTGGACCACCATTTCGGCGCCAGAGAGCATCTTCACCGTCTCTTCCTCTTATTCTTTGAAATTATCAATACAGCCATTGTCAATATTATTTATCAAATTTACCAAGTTAAGCTCAGTAAACCTGGCTGTACGCAGAGTGACAGACTCGGCTATATGAGGTTGAAAGTCAACCGGATCTCGCCGTAAAACACCCTATCAAAAACCAGTTTAAACAGGCATAGGCATTGATAAATCGATGGAAAACAAATGGGAGGCCTAAGGCCTCCCATTTAACGTCAATCATTTAGCACTTATAGCGCGCTGTTTGAAACAAACTCGTGCTGAAAAAGTGGCGTCAAATTAGTTCTGTGGACGCAATGCTGGGAACAACACCACATCACGAATAGTATGACTGTCAGTAAACAACATCACCAAACGATCGATACCAATGCCCTGCCCAGCTGTTGGCGGTAAGCCGTGCTCTAGCGCCGTAATATAGTCTTCATCGAAGAACATCGCTTCATCATCACCGGCGTCTTTCTGCTCCACTTGATGACGGAACCGATCCGCCTGATCTTGTGCATCGTTGAGCTCCGAGAAACCATTAGCGATCTCACGACCACCAACAAAGAACTCAAAACGGTCAGTGATAAACGAGTCGTTGTCATTACGACGAGCCAGCGGCGACACTTCCGCCGGATACTCGGTAATAAAGGTAGGTTGAATTAAGCGATGCTCAACCGTCTCCTCGAAGATCTCACAGATAACCTTGCCTAAGCCCCACGACTTCTGCACTTCGATCTTCAGATCTTTAGCCACTTCCGTCGCCGTTTCCAAAGAGGCTAATTGCTCCATGGTCACTTCAGGGTTGTATTGCAAAATCGATTCTTTCATCGGCAAACGAATAAACGGCGCACCAAAATCAAACTCTTCTTCACCGTACTTAACCACACTGCTACCCAAGACTTGCTGAGTCACGCTACGCAGCATCTCTTCAGTCAGATCCATCAGATCATTGTAATCCGCATACGCCATATAGAATTCCATCATGGTGAATTCAGGATTATGACGTGGCGATAGGCCTTCGTTGCGGAAGTTACGGTTGATTTCGAACACCCGCTCAAACCCACCAACGACCAAACGCTTCAGATAAAGCTCAGGCGCAATACGCAGGTACATATCGATATCGAGCGCATTGTGGTGAGTGATGAATGGACGGGCAGATGCACCACCAGGGATCACCTGCATCATCGGCGTTTCTACTTCCATAAAATCGCGCTGATTCATGAACTGGCGGATCGCTTCAATGATTTTTGAACGCACCATAAAGGTTTGGCGAGACTGCTCGTTCATAATCAAATCAACATAACGCTGGCGATAGCGCTGTTCCTGATCGGTCAAACCATGAAATTTTTCCGGTAGCGGACGCAGTGCCTTAGTGAGCAACTTGTACTCTTCCATATTGACGTAAAGATCACCCTTGCCGGATTTATGCAATGCGCCTTTTACGCCAATAATGTCGCCGATATCCAGACCGCCGATCTCTTTCAACTCTTTCTGTACGTCTTTAGCGGCATAAGCTTGAATACGGCCACTCATATCCTGTACGGCAAGAAAAGGACCGCGCTTTGCCATCACCCGACCGGCAATCGCTACCTGCAAACCTAAAGCTTCCAACTCTTCTTTGCTCTTATCGCCGTGCTCAGCCTGCAGGTTGTTGGCCAAACAATCTCGACGCCAATCATTAGGGTGACCATTGGCTTTACAATCCTGACGGATCTGATCGAGTTTGCCACGCCGTTCGGCGATCAGTTTGTTTTCGTCCTGTACCTGCTCAGTCATTTCTCAACCTTTAGGATAAATTTTGATGCCAGCCATTACAGGCCAGATTTTAAACTTGCTTCAATAAATCGGTCTAAATTGCCATCCAGTACCGCTTGGGTATTTCGGTTCTCCACCCCGGTACGTAGATCTTTAATCCGGGAGTCATCCAACACATAAGAACGGATTTGACTACCCCAGCCGATATCGCTTTTCGTCTCTTCTTGCGCCTGCTTTTCGGCATTCTGCTTCTGCATCTCTAACTCAAACAGTTTTGCTTTCAACTGCTTCATCGCCTGCGCTTTATTTTTGTGCTGCGAGCGATCGTTCTGACATTGCACAACAGTATTAGTTGGTAAGTGCGTTAGGCGTACCGCGGAATCGGTCCGGTTAACGTGCTGACCACCCGCTCCAGAAGCACGATAGGTATCTACTCGAAGGTCGGACGGATTAATCTCAATCTCAATCGAGTCATCAATCTCAGGATAGATAAACGCCGAGGCAAACGAGGTATGTCGACGGCCGCCGGAATCAAAAGGGCTTTTGCGCACTAACCGGTGTACGCCAGTTTCCGTGCGGAGCCAACCATAAGCATACTCACCTTGAACTCGCACGGTAGCACTTTTCAGCCCAGCGACTTCACCTTCTGACAGTTCAATTATCTCAGTTTTAAAACCTTTATCTTCCGCCCAGCGCAGATACATTCGCAACAGCATGTTGCACCAATCTTGCGCCTCTGTGCCGCCAGAGCCCGCCTGCAGATCGATATACGCGTCCATACCGTCCTGCTCTCCGGAGAACATACGGCGAAACTCCAGCTTGTTCAGCTTGGCTTCCAGATCATCGAGCTCAGCCACCGCCTCATTGAAGGTATCTTCATCTTCCGCTTCAACGGCAAGCTCTAATAAGCCTTCAACATCTTCCAATCCTTGCCGCATCTGGACAATGGTATCAACAACGGCTTCAAGATCTGCACGTTCCTTACCCAATGCCTGCGCCCGATCCGGCTCATTCCAGACATCCGGTTGTTCGAGCTCTCTGGACACTTCTTCCAGACGCTCTTTCTTCACGTCGTAATCCAGATAACCCACCAGCGACTCATTGCGCTCGCGGAAATCATTGATTTTGTTCTGTACCGGATTAATCTCGAACATATAACTGGTATACCATGGAAATTTAACCGCCGGATTCTACCGGAACCGCAACCGAAGATACAGATATTTACCAGCGACATGCGGTTATTTGACAAGCAAAAACCACCGCGACAGCACTTCACAACTTGTTACATATACTGACAACAAAGATAAATAGAGATCATGGTATCCATAGCCACAAGCTTTTAGGCTAACTCAGTGTTCAGATAACAGACCGATGAAGTCCATATGCGCAACTCAAACCGTCTCTGGGAAAAGCAAGCGATCGCCCTGATTGAAGCGGATTTCAATCGCAGCGCCGATACCCATTTAATCAAACTCAATATTCCTAGCTGCCCAGAGATAGACCTCTACTTGAAGGATGAATCGACCCATCCAACTGGTAGTCTGAAACATCGGCTAGCCAGGTCACTGTTCCTCTATGGCATTTGCAACGGCTGGATCAAAGCCGAACGCCCGGTAATTGAAGCGTCCAGTGGCAGCACCGCCGTCTCAGAAGCCTATTTTGCCCGCATGCTTAATTTACCCTTTATCGCTGTCATGCCAGCATGCACCTCACAAGAAAAGATCGACAAAATCAGCTTCTATGGGGGTCGCTGTCACTTAGTAGAGAACGCCGGGGATATATCAGCGGAAGCGAGACGTTTGGCGCAGGAAACCGATGGCCATTTCATCGACCAATTTACCTACGCCGAACGTGCAACCGACTGGCGGGGAAATAACAATATCGCCGAAAGCATCTTTGCCCAGATGGCCGACGAACCTCACCCGATACCGCGCTGGTTAGTGATGAGTGCCGGAACCGGCGGTACCTCAGCCACATTGGGACGTCATGCGCGATACCATAAAACCGACACGAAGCTTTGTGTCGTTGATCCTGACTTTTCAGCCTTTTATCCCTTTTTTAACAGTGGTGATTGCGGCATTAATACAGGTAAAGGCTCACGTATAGAGGGGATTGGTCGCCCAACCGTAGAGCCCTCTTTTATGCCTGATGTCATCGACCGTATGATCCAGGTACCAGATGCCGCCAGCATCGCTGCGATAAGACTGTTAGAGCAGGAGCTTGGCCGAAAATGCGGCGGTTCTACCGGAACCAATCTATACGGCAGCTTACGACTCGCATCCGAGATGAAAGCACGGAATGAAACCGGCTCTATTGTGACGTTGATTTGTGACAGTGGTGAACGCTACCTCAATACCTATTACAACGATATTTGGTGTCAGCAACAGCAACTAGATATCTCCGGCTACAAAAATGAATTAACGCAGCTATGGTTTGGTAAGTAATGGGTTGTTGCGACGTTACACAGAACAAGGGCAGAGGTTTAATAGTGGGTGAGATAGCTCATATCTCCTAAACATCCCAGCTTCTATACGTTAGTACACCCCGCGTAGTGCTGTGGGTGCCATGCATTCGCAGCAAAGCTCACCCCGCGCAGCGTTTTGGGTGGACGTTCGCCATGGATGGAGGAAACATCTAAAACGCAGGACGCTGTTTTAAACCGTACATCCTGTACATAAAAGGCGCCGAAAGGCGCCTTTTATACTTGAAATAATCAGCTTATTTAAAAGTGATATTTCACGATAGCCGAGACAGCATCTTCCTGGTCGACATCAAATGGTACATCATCGCTGATGCCGTATTTGTTGCTCCAGTAGTCGTATTCAATACCGACATAAAGCTGACCTTTGCTTT
Organism: Corallincola holothuriorum; assembly: GCF_003336225.1. Classification (NCBI taxonomy): domain Bacteria; kingdom Pseudomonadati; phylum Pseudomonadota; class Gammaproteobacteria; order Alteromonadales; family Psychromonadaceae; genus Corallincola; species Corallincola holothuriorum. The sequence goes on along the minus strand of NZ_QPID01000002.1, from coordinate 486,665 downwards.
CCGCACCCCAAAGGCTCATGCCTAGGTCATACTTGATCTGCGGGTTGATATGCAGGTTTTCTTCGTAGTTGCTGTTATCTGATTTGAATACCCAATCGATATAGCCATCAACAACTAACTCTGATTGACCTACTTCGAATGTCGCCTTCCATACTGGCGTTAACTGCCAGCCTTCGCTGTCATTGTTGTTAGGGTCACGCTTGTAGAGGTTCAGTTGGAAAAAATCGAAACCTGGCAGCGCCAGATCAACCGCAGGACCATAAAGCACACTTTCTACATTGCCCTTACCAAATTCGTAAGTAAATGTAGCGAGCACATCTTGAACAATGCCAAACGAAAGATCTTTATCAAAAATCTTGCCGGCACTGAAACGTGGGGAAATTTCACCATACTGGCCATCATTTAGCGGGCTATCGTGATAGGTGATGTAGTCAAAGAACATGAAAAAATCACCATACTTGTGGCCATTCACATGCTCGAATGTCACGGTTGTCTGATCTTCAGAATCAACTTCGAAGTTTGTTCCGTGAAGCAGTGTCAAACTGGTATCAGACCAGAAGAAAAAATCTTCAGCGCTGGCTGGTGCGGCAAACACCAAAGCTGCACCACACAAAGCGGCTTTGTAGTTCATAGGGGGCCCTTAAAAAAGATATTGGTTTATAGCTAAGCTATGCGGGCGCGGATTCTACAGAGCCGCGCCATTGCTAGCCAGCCAAAAACGTCAATAGAATGATCTAAATTAAACAGAAAGGATAATTTTTAACCACCATTAATAACAACTACGTCACGATTTATTACATATCCAATATAAAAAGTAGCCGTTATGCTTACAATGCGCGCGAGTAAATTCATAAGGTTAGCCATTGAATATCTTTCGCTTGAGCTACTGCGGCCTGCTGCTGGTACCATTTATCGCTCTCATCCCTGATCGCAATGGCACCAGCCTGACGCTCCTTTTGATTTTGATGAGCGGTGCAGCCTGGCTGCAACAAGGCGCGCCATTGCCCCCTCTTCGACAGCAAAAAGTAGTTGCAGGAATTTTGGTGGCTTATGCCACCGCTCTCGGCTTAAACATTTTTCTTGTGAGTGAGCCTACCCGTATTGATCCACTTCATCAGTCTCTGCGAGCAGGGACTTACTTGGCACCTATCGCGGGTTTGTTAACTCTGCTCGCGTTGGCCAATATCACACTGCCCTGGCGCAGGGCATATTTAGCATTTCCATTCGCAGCAATCGCATCCGGCCTCATGGCTCTATTCCAACGTTTAGTTCTTTCGGTCCACCGAGCCGAGGGCTTTACGAACGCCATTTTATTTTCAGATATCTGTGTCGTCTTAGTCGCTGTCGCGTTAGCGACACGTTCTCTCTGGGCAATATCCGAACGCGCTGCCCGTATTCTATTTTGGTCATCAACTCTGTTAGGCATTTGCGCTATCATCATGTCTGGTTCTCGAGGCAGTTGGTTGGCAATCCCTGTGCTTGGCGGACTCTTGATTCATGGGCAACTATCAGCCCGTCCCAAACTCTACTGGCGCAGCATGGCAGGCCTAATCGTTAGTTTACCGCTGACGTATTTATTCCCGATGGTCAAACTCCGTGTTGACCTAGCCATTGTTGAGGTATCTCGTTATTTTCATGAAGCGCATATTCATTCGTCTGTCGGCGCTCGACTTGAAATATGGCGGATCTCGGTCTTCGAATTATTTCCTCAGAACCCCTGGTTTGGTGTCGGCATCCACCAATTTAAAACCGCGTTGAACACCTTGGCAGAAAACAGGGCTATCGATCCGTCCTTCACTTGGATCAGTCACCCCCATAATGAATGGCTGTATGTCCTAGTAGAACAAGGATTAGTCGGCGTCTTTGCCTTACTCACTCTTTATGGCGGCAGTTATTTCATCATGAGCCATAGCCTAAAAAATCATGACCAGAGGCAACCACTGCTATTGGCTGCCCGCTGTTTATATGCAGGCATGCTTATCTTCGGAATGACAGATGTCATGATGGGAAACCTGATCACTGCCACTTTCTTCTGCGGGATGATGTGCTGGCTATCTCTATGCTCTAACAACCTGAAACGCCCTATTTTAGCCTCAACTAAGTAAGCGTTTAGCGGCTTCTCCCCGCTGTATATTCCATCGTATGATGGTTTGAGATATGAATATCGCCTTCAGAAATAGGAATTCGCATGGTACTAAGACGCCCTCAACTCGCCTTTGTTAGCCTTTTTATTCTTCCATTCGCCATTGTCATTCCCAACCGAGATGGTACTTTTCTGTTTTTCTTAGCAACAATATTGGCCGTCATGAGTTGCGCTTCTATCTTGGATAAAAAACACGAATCTCCTATGGATCTCCGCTGGCTTCTTATCCTATTGCCTTGGCCAGTATGGGTGATTGTTAACGCACTATTTAGCGGCACCTTCCAACACGTTTTAGACATTGGAAAAAACCTCCGAAGCTTAAGTTATCTGGCACCGCTATTAGCCTTGCTATTACTTTTTAGTGCCCCCAAACACGCTTCCAGAGCTACCATCGCCCTACCTATCGCAACCTGTCTGGCAGGTATCGTTGCTCTCGTACAAAAAGTCTATTTCGGACAGGAAAGAGCCTTTGGAGGCACACATCCAATCCTTTTCGCAGACATCACCTTAATACTGATTTGCTTGAGCTGGGTAACACGAAGCTACTGGAACGTGACGGCTCAGACATGCCACAGACTGATGGCATTGGCCACATTATTTGGAGGGATTGCGATAATCACATCAGGCAGCAGAGGCTGCTGGCTCGCTCTCCCAGTCATGGGGTTTCTGTTATTACACTATCGACTGCGCGATAACCGCAAACAGATGGCTGTCGCAATGGGCACCATGCTGATCTTAATCCCTATGTTGTACTTCATACCGCAAGTCCAGCAGCGAGTGAATACAGGCATAGAACAAGCCAGCAACTACTTCAATGGCAGCGATTACAATAGTTCTGTTGCGGCGCGCTTTACCGTATGGGAGTTATCAATTTACGAAATGATCCCTAGTTCACCAATCACGGGAACAGGCTATCAAGGGTTTAAATCTAAGCTTCACACTCTTGCCGTATCGGGCAAGACACATAGAAAATTCACTTGGATCAGTCACGCGCATAATGAAATACTTCACGTGTTAACGGAACAAGGTATTGTCGGCCTATCTGCCTTCCTCATTATGTATATCGGCAGTTATCGAATGCTGATCGGCAACGCTCAGAAAAGCAAAGATAATCAAAGACTTAAATTGGCAGTACGATTACTCTTTGCTGGCTTCATTGTCTATGGTCTAACCGATACCATGACAGGCAACCTGATCACCCACACATTCTTTTGTAGCATGATCGCATGGTTAAGCTTAATTATTGATCAAACAAAAAGATTCCAAAGGTTGAACCCATGACTTCTGCTTTACGCGTATTAGCTGGAAAAACAGCACGCGAGCATATTCAACAGAAAGGCCTTTCTCCGGACGATATAAAAGTCTTAGTGGGCGCCAGTGGTGGGCCGAAATGGTTTGTTCTCGCCCCATTAGATCGCTATCTGGGGGGCGACTACTTCAAGTCAAGAAAAACACCACTGCAGCTATTGGGGTCAAGTGCTGGGGCATTCAGATTCAGTTGCTTAGCACAGGACAATGCGCCTGCTGTCACCCAGCGCTTTCTCGACGGCTATACACAACTGCGCTATCCCGAAGGATCTTCTGCTCAGCAAATTACAGAAATCAGCCAACAACTGTTAGCCCACGTATTCACTGAAAACAGCATCGAACAGATACTGAACCACCCCACCATGCGTCTTAATGTCATCGCTGCTCGAGCCAAACATATTAATAGCAGCGAACGAAAGGCATTGCAGATGATAGGTCTGGGCCTGACCGCCAGTGCGAATGCAGTTCACCGTCGCTTACTAGGTGGCTTTTTTGAACGCACCATATTTCATCACCCCAAGGATAAGGCAGACTTTCTCTCTGTCAGGGATCTGCCGACACAAACCGTCGCACTCAATCAAAGCAACTTGATTGATGCTGTGATGGCCAGCGGCTCAATACCCATGATAATGGAAGGAATAAAAAACATTGCCGGTGCACGGCCTGGCAACTATCGCGACGGTGGTATCACCGATTACCACTTTGACCTGCCGTTTTGTCACGACGGTATCGTCCTGTATCCACACTTTTCTAGTAAAACCATTCCAGGTTGGTTCGACAAAGGGTTACGTTGGCGAAAGCCTAATCCAGCGCACTATGACAATGTCATTATGTTGGTACCCAGTGAACAATTTATTGCCAAGTTACCCAACAGAAAAATTCCAAATAGAAAAGACTTCTCGACTATGGATGATCATACGCGGCTGAAAGCTTGGCGAATGGCGATTGCAGAAAGTGAACGGCTCAGCGACGAGTTTGGCAACCTCATCGCCAATCCTGCAGCCTTATTGGCGGCATTAGAGCCGCTGAACTAAATTGATTTAGGGAACGTTTTTAATTAGTTACTATCGAAATACCGTATTACAGGCTCAAGGAACGCTTTAGATGACTGAAATTACCGTCCACGGTTTTGTCTCCTTTACCCTTGCCATCATTTTACTGTTCATCGGTAAAGTGGCATTGATGAAATCACCCACCTTACGAAAGTTTAGTATTCCAGAGCCCGTCATTGGTGGTTTCCTCTGTGCTATGGGGGTGGGATTACTCTACTTTATCTTCGACTGGCAAATTAGCTTTAAGCTTGATGTACGTGACTGGCTGTTACTCTATTTCTTTGCCGGTATCGGCTTAAAATCAGATATCAAAACATTGATATCCGGTGGCAAACCTTTGGTCATTCTCACCGTATTGGCGACCACTTTTATCTTTTTGCAAAACATTGTCGGGGTCAGCATCGCTGACCTTTTCGGCATGGATCCTAAATCGGGTCTGATGGCCGGCTCTATCTCATTAATCGGAGGGGTCGGTACCGCCATCGCTTGGACTCCCACCTTTGTTGAAGAATTGGGTATCACCAACGCATCTGAAATTGGTATCGCTGCGAATACTATCGGCCTTATTAGCGCCTGCTGTATTGGTGGGCCAATCGCTGGCTATTTAATTAAAAGAAACCAACTAAAAACCGGTGATCACGGCACGCTGGATATTGGTGTGACCCACGATGCTAGCCATACCAGTGTCGATTACTACGGCATTTTATGGGCCTGGCTATGGCTCAACATCGCCCTGATTATTGGCCATTTCCTCGATATGGGATTAACCGAAATAGGCATCAGCCTGCCTAAGTTCGTGAGCTGCCTAGTGGCCGGTATCGTCATCAGAAACGTCTTTTCCCCTATGTTCCCTAAATTGCGCTGGCCAGGGCAGGAGCAAGGTTTGTCACTGATCTCTGATATTTGTCTGGGCATGTTCCTGACGATGGCTCTGATGTCACTGCAACTATGGGAACTGAAAGGCGCACTGCTGTTCCTTTCTACCGTCATGGCTGCACAGATCCTGATATCAGTACTCTTCACCATTTGGGTAGTGTTCAGACTAATGGGCAAAGATTACGAAGCCAGTGTGATCTGTTCAGGCTTCGGCGGTATCACGCTAGGTTCAACCGCCACGGCAATCGTCAACATGACCGCCGTCAGTCAACAACATGGTGCTGCTCACCGCGCGTTTATTGTGGTTCCGCTGGTGTGTGGTTTCTTTATCGACATTATTAACGCCATCATTATTAACTTTTTTGTCGGGTTCTAACCTCGACACCACCAATAAAGAAGCCCGATGGCAACATCGGGCTTCTCTTTGTTCCTTTCAAAGCAACCTTGCAGCTTAAGGCCAAAGCCAAGCAGCTCCGCGCACGCCACTGGAATCACCATGCCGGTTTTTAACTATCGGCGTTGAACACTCGCCACCAAAAACATAATCCCCTAGGCTGTCAGGTATCAGGTCATATAAACGATCAATATTCGACACTCCGCCGCCCAAAACTATCACCTGTGGGTCAAGCAGGTTGATAACATGAGCCAGCCCTTTACAGAGATCCAAAACGTAACGCTTAAATACTGAGTCCGCAGCTGGGTCACTGTTCAAAGCGATAGCCAGTTCTTTAGCGGAAAGCTGACGGCCGGTTTCACGAAAACAGCGAGCAGCCAACGCTGGGCCACTTAAGAACTGTTCGATACAACCCTGCTGACCACAATAACAACGACCCACTGCAGCCCTTTGGACATCATCTATCCAAGGCATAGGATTGTGCCCCCATTCACCTGCCACACCGTTAGGCGATGGCAGTAGGCGCCCGTGCACAGACACACCAGCACCGACCCCAGTCCCCAAAATAACGCCAAACACACTGTCATAACCGGCACCCGCACCGTCGCCAGCTTCAGAGCTAACAAAGCAATCTGCGTCGTTGGCCACACGGATCTCACGGCTGAGTTGCTGTGCCAGGTCTTCCCTGAGGGGCTGACCTATCAAACAAGTTGAATTGGCATTTTTTACCCTGCCAGTGACCTCTGAAATCGTACCAGGGATACCAACACCAACGGTTCCCTGCTGGCCCAATACAGATTCAGCCTCCAGTACTAGCTGCGTGATCCCTGACAACGTGGCGTAATAGTCGCCTTTAACGGTCATCATCCGCTGGCGATACAACTCAACGCCATTGCTATCCAAAGCGATAATTTCAGTTTTAGTACCACCTAGATCGATACCTAAACGCAATGCTGACCCATTCATTGATGCCTTAATGACCACAGAGAACTGATTGAAAGAGCTTAATTTAGCGCAAGAACATCCATCAAGCTCAATTTGCACATTTTTTACCCATCCATTTGTTGACAAGGTCAGGGATTGCTTTAGTATCGACTTTGCGCTCGGATGCGCGGTTACATTATTTGTTACGTTACGATGCTATGTCTGTAGACTCTGTCCTGACCCAGTCGTCTTGTGTTCAAATTAGTGAACTTCGCAAACAAGCGGTAAGCCAAATTTGGCACTGTTAATTAATGTTCTAGGAAAGATTTATGTCTACTGTTACTGGCACTGTAAAATGGTTCAACTCTGACAAGGGTTTCGGTTTCATCCAGCAGGAAAATGGCCCTGACGTGTTTGTTCACTTCCGTGCTATCACTGGCGCTGGCTTCAAGACTCTTGAAGAAGGCCAGAAAGTTGAGTTCACTGTAACTCAAGGTCAGAAGGGTCCACAGGCCGAAAACGTAACTGTTGTCTAATTTCAGCCTAACCGCTGAGTATTAGAGAAATTAAGCCGGTGAGCAATTTGCTACCGGCTTTTTATTTGCCTGTCATTTACCCTACTCAATGAATCACCCCCGCTAATTTTCCCATCAACCACTTCAGCACCTCGTCACGCTGCAGATCAAAACGCCAAATAAGATCCGTCGCTTGCTCCCACACAGGGGCCTCCATTGTGGTATGCAATATTTTTAGCTTTCCCTGAGCCAAGGCTGCCCGCGCAGCATATTCCGGTACGCTCGTCCATCCCACGCCCATTTTGGCCAGTTCCACGGCACTCCAAATGTTACCCGCATGCCAGCAGGAGGGTGATAACTGCCAATGACTTGCTTGCTGCCGCCTGACACTCACCAGCACCTGCCGATAGCGACTTAACGTGGATACTTCAATTGCTGATAGCCCGACTAACGGATGCTCAGGATCTGCGACACAAACCATCTGCGTCATACCGTGGCGCGCAAAAGCGAGATCATCATAAACCTGGGACATCTGCACTGTCAGTCCAACCTGCGCCTCACCGTTTCTCACCATGGCCGCCACCTCTTCCAGCACCGGATGAACCAAGTCCACCGAAAGCGTAGGAAAACGCTGCGACAAATGCAGCATGGTTTTGTCAAAACTTCCGTCCAACGCCATCTCGTCAGCAGCGATCACCAATCGTGTCCGTTGTTTCGCTTGCAACGATGCCGCTATCCCGGAAAGGTGATCCGCTCGTAACAATAGAAAACGCGCTTCATCAAGGATCGCCCGTCCAGCAGCCGTTAACTGCGGATAACGGCCGCTGCGCTCAAACAACACCACATTGAGATCCAGTTCCAGATTTTGTATCTGATGACTGATCGCGGACTGCGCTCGACCTAGCTTTCTCGCCGCCGCAGAGAAGGAGCCGCTGTCTACCGCTGCGATCAACACCCGCAGCTGCTCCAGGGTGTAGTGACCTGCCAGTTTACTCATCATCCCCGCTCAATGTATCTAATTTATAGATACATTGTAACTTTGATACAGCTGGCTATCGAATACTATCTACCCATTATCGACATCCAGAGATGAAAATGAGAGCACGCAACGATAGGATCCGTCATAGCATCGGTTACCAATTGGGATCACTAGGTGTATTGATGCCACTAATCAGTTGGCTAACAGGCCACCCGATGCTCAAACTAGGAGTTTTGGCACTCTGCTTTGCATCTTTGTGTGCCTGTTGGAACTATCTTTTTAGCGGCTGGTTTGATCGTGTTATCTACCGACGTTATGGCCGCACAGATAAACGTTTCATCGAACGTTGCCTTCACGCCTGTGGTATCGAGATGGGTATTCTTTGGCTGACAACGCCACTCATCGCCTGGTGGCTAAAGCTATCTCTGCTGGATGCGCTGATGATGGATATCGGACTCGTAGTACTCTATCTGGTGTACACGCTTGCTTATAATTGGCTATACGATCTGCTGTTTCCAGTACACGGCCATCTCGCTATCCCTTATGAAGTGAAATAGGATCAGGGAAAATACGCGGTAGAAAGTAGCGTTGCGCGAGGGATCAGCCAGCGATCCCTTGCAAATACTGCACAACAAACTGCAGTGTCACATTGCCACGAAACTCATTAGCATCCAACTGATAGGCAACATGTACTTTGCGGATCGAGGGATCGGGCCAAGTTTCAGTATCAACATTAAAAGCGATAGCATCGATGGCAGTAACACCATTGTCAGGCGACAACACCATTTTCAGGTGGCGCTGACCAACAATGCGCTGCTGCAACAACCAAAACTCCCCATCAAATACCGGTGCAGGAAATGCTTGTCCCCAAGGACCCGCATCCCGCAGTTGATACGCGGTATCCAAGGTCAGCTCTGATAGCGAAAGTTCACCATCACTGAGCACCACGTTACTTAAGTCACTCGGTGTGAGCGTTGCTGCAACTGTTTGCTCAAAAACCTGCTGAAAGCGGGCATAGTTATCAGCGTGGATACTCAAGCCTGCCGCCATGGCGTGACCACCGAACTTAATAATCAACGCTGGATGCTGACTGTCGATCTGCTCCAACAGATCGCGCATATGCAAACCAGAGATAGAGCGCGCAGACCCCTTTAACTCACCATTTCCAGCATCGGCAAATGCCAGTACCGGACGATAGAAACGCTCCTTAATACGGGAAGCGAGGATCCCTATCACGCCTTGGTGCCAGTCTGGTTGAAACAGACATAAGCCTAACGGCAGATCCGCTTCATCGACATCCAATGCCGACAGAGCCGCCAGCGCTTCCTGCTCCATTCCCTGTTCGATCTCGCGACGAGAACGGTTAAGCGTATCCAACTCCTCGGCCATCTGTTTAGCCTGCTGGAAATCATCACAAAGCAAACAGTTAATACCAAGAGAGATATCATCCAGCCGTCCGGCTGCATTGAGGCGCGGCCCTAAAGCAAAACCCAGATCAGATGCCGTCATCTCCCGCTGTTTACGCTGAGAGAGATCAATCAACGCCTGGATCCCTGGACGACATCGACCGCTGCGGATCCGCTGCAAGCCTTGATGCACCAAAATACGGTTGTTCTGATCCAGCGGCACCACATCAGCGACGGTACCTAAAGCAACAATATCCAACCAATCAGCCAGATTGGGCTCAGCTAACTGCTGCTGGGCAAACCATCCTCGCTGGCGCAACTCTGTGCGTAAGGCTGACAGCAGATAAAACGCCACACCGACGCCCGCTAACGATTTACTCGGAAACTCACAACCAGGCTGATTGGGATTCACAATGGCATCCGCAGCAGGCAGTTGTTCACCAGGCAAATGGTGGTCGGTGACCAGCACCTGCATACCTAACTGCTTAGCTTTCACCACTCCTTGAATGCTCGAGATACCATTATCAACAGTGATCAGTAACTCTGCCCCTTGTTGATGGGCAACATCAGCGATCTCAGGACTCAACCCATAACCATAATCAAAACGATTGGGCACCAGGAAGTCGACAAACTTTGCGCCCATAGCACGCAGCGCCAAGACACAAAGAGCGCTCGACGTCGCACCGTCAGCATCAAAATCTCCAACAATTAACAGCCGCTTCTGCGCATTCAGTGCATCGGCAAGCAACACCACTGCCGGTTGCATGCCTTTAAGCTCGGTTGGTCGAGCCAGGTGGGAGGTTTGTCGTTCGAGCTGCGGCGCGGCAGTAATACCACGGCTAGCGTAGATACGTTGCAGAAGAGGCGGTAATCCAGCAATAACAGCATCAGCCGCTGGCAGCGGCCGACGCTCTATGGTCATAGACATCTAAAAAAATTATTGCTGTTCAAGCGTAGCAAGCAGCTGACGTGGTGGCAGATAACCGCCCAACATCTCACCGTTCGGACGAATAATCGCTGGCGTTCCGCGCACGCCGAACACGCCACCCAGTTTATAATGTTGCGCAACTGGGTTATCACATTTAGCTTTCTTCAGAGCCTTACCTGATTTGGCATTGGTCATCGCCTGCGCTGGATTGTCAGCACACCATACAGAGGCAATCGTATCACCACTTGGGGAGTTCGGACCCGAACGAGGGTAAGCCAAGTAACGTACGGTAATACCCAGATCATTGTACTCTTCCATCTGGCTATGCAGCTTGCGACAATAACCACAATCAATATCAGTAAAGATAGTCACCACATATTTTTCATTCTTTGCCGGGTAACTGATCATACTATCTTCTACAGCAGCTAAGCGCTTCAACCGTTCTCCGGCCATCGCCGACTCAGTCAAATCTTTTGGCTGCCCATCGATGTTGTACACTTTCCCTTGGATCAGCAAAGCGCCATCAGAACTGATATAGAACACGCCAGTATCGGTCAGCGCCTGATAAAAGCCTTGGATCGGCGATGGCGTTAACGTAATCACTTCCGTATTCAGTAACGCATTCAACTTATCCGCAAGCACCTGCTGCTCAGGATCAAACTTTGCTGTCGATTCCGACGCAGTTGATACCACGAAATACGCCGACGTCAATAACGCTGCGCTCACCAACAGCAACCACTTAAATATCTTCTTACCAGTCATCAAAAAAACCTGCTTCAATGGGATACCTATTAGACCCCGTTCACCGAGAAAAATTACATATCGAAGTGGGTATTTACAAACCACTTGGGTAATTGCCAAAAGCCACTTCTCAGAAAATAGCTAGCCCGCAGTTTACCTCCGCTGCTAGCCACTGACCAGCAGCGATTTTACGCTCTGGGGTGGTGCTCACTATGCAACGACTTTAAGCGCTCTCGTGCAACCTGGGTATAGATCTGTGTTGTTGATAAATCACTGTGACCCAACAACATCTGCACTACACGCAGATCGGCACCATGATTTAACAGGTGCGTAGCAAAAGCGTGACGCAGCGTATGAGGTGATAAGTCGGTGTTTATCCCAGCCATCTGCGCATATTTCTTAATCCGGTGCCAAAAGGTTTGCCGGGTCATCGGTTGGCCATAGCGTCCGGGGAAAATCACATCGCTCTCTTGATGTGGCCCCAGCAGCTCTCGTCGCCCATTTGCGAGGTACTTTTGGAGCCAATCCAACGCAACTTCACCTAGCGGCACCAAGCGCTCTTTATTGCCTTTACCACTGACCCGCACCAATCCCTGCCGCAGTGAAACTTCCGATAGGCGCAAGTTAACCAACTCAGACACGCGTAAACCAGAAGCATAGAGCACCTCTAACATCGCTCTATCACGCCAACCAATCGCCTCGGATAACAACGGCGCTTGCAACAAGTTATCGACATCCGTTTCACTGAGCGTTTTCGGCAAACCGGCAGGCAAACGCGGCCCCTCTAATAGCGCGGTCGGATCCAGATCGGTCCATTCATGGCGACGAGCAAATTTATAGAAGTGACGCAACGTACTGAGCAGCCGGGCATTACTGCGAGCGCTCAGCCCTTTTTCCAATCGACTACCCAGGTATTGCTGCAGATGCAGATGATCTAACACAAATGGCGTGAGCTCCTGCCCTTGCAGCCAACTGAAAAAGTGATTCAGGTCGGTTTGATAGGCCGCGATGGTGTGCTTACTCAATCCCTTTTCTAACAACAAATATTCCCGGAACCGCCGAATATATTTATCGCACTCTAGGTTATCATTCACTGCTAACCGCTCCCTCATGGCACAACAGCCAGCGTTTAATCTCCAGCATAGGCCCTTGCCTTGCGCCAGAAAAGCCGCCCAAGCTGCCGCTGGCAACGACGCGATGACAAGGCACAACCCACGGCAACGGATTACGCCGACACGCGCCCCCCACTGCCCGCGCGGCACTGCCCAGTGCCGCCGCCATTTCACCATAGGTTTGCACTTCTCCAACCGGAATAGCTAACAGCTGCTGCCATACCTTGGATTGAAACTCGGTGCCTTGCGGCAGTAACGGCAAATCAAAGCGAAAAGCAGGCTCCTTGAGGTACGCCGCCAACTGACGCTTAACCTCACGGGTCAATGCACTTGAAGCACCTAGTGCTGAGCTTTCAGGCAGGTAGATCAGTTTCTCTAACTCACCACCGTTATCAAAGATGGCGACGCGGCCAAAGGGGGCATCAAAATAACCGGAAGGCAAAGGCTCTAACATGGATACCGCTATGTGCAGGGGAAAGGGATTTGATACCATTGAGTGATAGTCTGGGTAAAGCGTTAGTTTAAAGAAGTGATGTGATGAAAATAGGTTTGTTTTTTGGCTCCAGCACTTGCTACACCGAAATGGCGGCAGAAAAGATCCGCGATCAACTGGGTCATGATCTCGTCGATCTCCACAATATCAAAGAGGTGTCTTTAGCTAAGACTGCCGACTATGAGATGTTAATCTTCGGCATCAGCACCTGGGACTATGGTGAACTGCAAGAGGATTGGGAGTCGCACTGGTCAGACATTGATGACCTCTCATTGAACGGAAAGATAGTGGCTATCTTTGGCATGGGAGATCAGGAGGGCTATGGTGAATGGTTCTTAGATGCGATGGGCATGTTGCACGACGCCATTGCACCGCAAGCTCCAGAGATACTAGGTTACTGGCCAAATGATGATAGTTATCAGTTTGCTGGCTCAAAAGCGTTAACCCAAGATGGCAAATATTTTGTCGGCTTAGCACTCGACGATGAAACCCAATATGAGCTCAGTGACAGTCGTATAGCGACCTGGTGCGATCAGCTACTCAACGAACTGAATGCTCTCAGCGCAGAGTGAGATCTCATTGGCTCATTTAGGCCGTCAATAAAAAAGCCGCTTCCAATGGCAAGCGGCTTTTTTAATGCAAAACAACTTCATCTCATCAAGAATTAGTCACCGCAGCTTTAGGCATCATAAACGAGCCAACCAACACCACGGTCACCGGCAACAACCAAGCAAGGCCATAACTAAACAGAGGCAGGGCTTGAGCAAATGCCAGTCCTTCATCTTCAACCAATCCAGTCACCTTTATCGCATCCAGCAGAGCCATCAATAGCGCAATAGACAGCACGGCATAGAATGCCAACTTCGGATTGGGCAACTTATCAACCAGCAGGTTGAGGATAACCAAGGCAATCGCCACAGGATAAAGCGCAAACAGCACAGGTACAGAAACGGCAATCAACTGAGTCAGACCCACATTTGCCACGATGGCACACAACACGGCGATGATAATAACCCAGCCTTGATAACTGACTTTTTGCCAAAGACGATTGAAGTAATCAGCGCATGCACTGATCAGCCCAACGGCAGTGGTTAAGCAAGCCAGCGTCACAACGGCGGCCAAAATCAGCTTACCAGGCCCCCCGAACATCGCCTGCACATAACGTGCAAACACCTCGCCACCATTGGCTGCATTGGGCGCGACATCATTGCTGGTTACACCTAAATAGAACAAAGACATATAAACAAAAGCTAAGCCGCTAGCAGCAATAATACTGGCAAATATCAGGTAGCGAGTTTGTAACTTCACATCGCTGATCTCTTTCTTGCGCAGTACGTCAACGATCAGCATGCCAAACATCAAGGCACCAAAGGTGTCCATGGTGTTATAACCTTCAAGAAAGCCTTTAGTGAACGGTTGGCTGACGTAGTCCCCTACGGGTGCGACGGCATCTCCCAATGGGTTCATCAATACAGTGACCGATAACACCAATAGCAACAGGATCAAAACAGGCGTGAGGACCTTACCGATATAGTCGATCAGATTCCCCCTATGCAAGGCCAAGGAAGCAGCCACAATGAAAAAACCAATAGAATAGGTCAGCAACACCCAAGCTTGTGGCTCTGCTGAAGATAAGAATGGTTTAAAACCCATTTCAAAAGCCACAAGGCTGGTGCGGGGCGTAGCGAAGGCGGGGCCAATAACAATGAAAATAGCCAAGGTGATGGCAATCCCCACACCCTTAGGTAACAGGCGGGTCATTCGGGGCAACCCACCACCGGCTTTTGCACAGGCCAACAAAGTTAGTAACGGTAACCCCACTGCGGTAAACAGAAAGCCCGCCATCGCTGGCACAAACTCCGTACCCGCTTGCTGCCCTGCTAACGGTGGAAAAATAATATTTCCCGCCCCCAAGAAGAAAGCAAAGGTCATAAAACCTAAAGCAAATATATCAGTGGTAGATAGCTGTTTAGTCTCTGACATTTTAGTTTAACTTTTTGATAAATTAATAAAATTATAAGTTACGAATCGCCATTATCCTGCACTGCCGAGGTTTCTGTAGGGGCTTCTTCTCGCGGCCCAATCACAGTTAACACCACCACCAACAACACCGGAACAACCCAACCTAAACCTAAATCGAACAGCGGCACACTATCCAACAACTCAATCCCTGGGATCTTATCGAGTATGCCAAGAAATCTTGCCGCGTCACACAAACCAAAGAGCAAAGCAAATACCGCAGCCCAACAAAACGTACGCGTCGGAGCCGGTAGCCATTTGGCTGACAAATTGAGTAATACCAAGACAATCGCCAATGGATACACAGCAAACAGCACTGGGATAAAAGCACCAATAAGTGCCGATAACCCGATATTGGCGACCAAGGTACAGATGGCGACTAAAACAAACAGCGTCGGACGGTAGGAAAGCTTTGGCCAGCGCTCAACAAAATACTCAGCACAGGCACTGGTGCCGCCAACAGCCGTTGTCAGACAGGCAAGCCCCACGACAAACGCCAGTACCAGTTGCCCACCCAAGCCCATCGATGCTGACATATAAAGGGTAAACACTTCACCGCCATTGGCAGCGCCTGGCGCCACACTATGGCTCGTTGCCCCCATGTAGAACAAGATGATGTAAACACAGGCTAAACCAATAGCGGCAATAGAGCCGCCTAAAATCAAACTGCTGTATTGATGACGTTGTGCTTCAACACCTTTGTCTTTCAAAGTATTAATAATCAATACGCCAAACAGCATGGCTGCCAGCAGATCCATGGTCATATAACCTTCAAGAAATCCTTTGGTAAACGGCGTCGCAACAAACTCACCCTGCCCCTCACCAATCGGTGCCAGTGGTGCGGTAAACACCACATAGCCAAGTACTGCAATCAATACCAACATCAACGGCGCAATAAATTTACCAATGCGATTGAGTAACTTGCTCGGATTTAACGCCAACCAGAAGGTCAAAGAGAAATAGCCAAGAGAGAAACCGGCCAATAAAAAATCTTGGTTCACTTCAGTGAAAAAAGGCTTAAACCCCATCTCAAAAGCAACCAAGGCCGTGCGGGGAATACCAAATCCTGGCACCATCACGATGTAAATCGCTAACGCCAACAGTAAACTGGCGCCCGCAGGCAAGTAACGGCCCAACTGGGCTAAACCACCTCTAGCAGCAGCCAGCGAGATCACTCCCAGTAGCGGTAAGCCAACGGCCGTGATCAAAAAGCCCAAGGTAGCAGGCAACACTTCGTGCCCCGCTTGCTGTCCCGCCATCGGCGGAAAGATCCAGTTTCCTGCCCCTAAGAAAAAGGCCAATAACATAAAACCTAAACCGAGCGTATCAGCGGTATTCAGTGGACGGGACAAGCGATTACCTCATTTGGATAATTCAAAACATGGTCGCCGTATTGCCTACACGGGCAAGCAAAAACCACCAAGCTTTAGTAACTAATTAACGAAAAACATTAACACGCTGACAAGTTTGCGCAAACCAAGGCTGCCATAAGTTAGGCCATTTTTTCCAAATCATGCTGTTTTTATTTACTTCACAGCCAGATAGCTGCTGCCGGTTGCCGCAGCCTGAGTTAGAATAGAGCTATTGTGCCGTAAAATATGACCAGCCATGACGCCAGATTTTGAATCCTTAGATATCGCTCCCGAACTGATCCGTGCCTTAGCGGAGTTAGGCCACTCTCGCCCAACCACAGTGCAACAGGAGATGATCCCGTTCGCCTTAGATGATCGTGACGTGATGGCGTCCGCCCCAACAGGCACGGGGAAAACAGCGGCGTTCTTGTTACCGGCACTGCAGCATTTGATCGATTTTCCCCGCAGAAAACCCGGGCCGCCCCGAATTCTTGTCTTAGTGCCAACCCGAGAATTAGCCCAGCAAGTGCTGGATTACGCCATTACCCTGACCCAGTTTACTGAGCTGAAATGCGCTTCAATCACCGGCGGGGTCGAATATGAAAAACATGTCGGTACCTTGCACGGCAGTTGTGATCTGGTGGTCGCGACACCTGGGCGATTAATGGAGTATATCAACAGCGAAGTGTTTGATTGTCGTGCAGTTGAATGCCTGATCCTGGACGAGGCCGACCGCATGCTAGATATGGGCTTCATCGCTGAAATGGATCGCATCGCCGACGAGACCCGTTGGCGCAAGCAAACGTTGCTACTGTCAGCCACATTGGAAGGCAAAGGTTTAGAGAAATTTGCTCGCGATGTGCTCAAAGAGCCAGCCTTGGTTCATTCCGAGCCTCCACGCCGCGAAGCCAATAAAATTGTGCAGTGGGTGCACCTAGCAGACAACCTTAAACATAAACAAGCGTTACTCGCATCCATCCTAACAAATGAAGAAACGCAACGTGCCATTGTCTTCGTTAAGACACGTGACCGCCTGATGGAGCTGTCTGCAGCCCTCGACAATGCCAATATTGTGCATAGTTGGATCCGTGGTGAAATGGCACAAGATCGACGGAACGAGGCACTGCAGAAATTCCGCGACGGCGATACTCATATATTGCTAGCCACCGATGTGGCCGCTCGCGGGCTGGATATCCCAGAGATCTCTCATGTCATCAACTATGACTTGCCACGCACCGCCGATATCTATGTCCACAGGATTGGTCGTACCGCACGGGCCGGACGCAAAGGGATCGCTGTCAGTCTGATTGAAGCCCACGACATGGCCAACTTGTCACGTATCGAGCGTTATACCGAGCAGCAGTTAAAACGCCGAACCATAAAAGGCTTGGCGCCACAAAACCGGGAAGCCCGACTGCCCGGTAAAGGGAAAGGCAAAGCCGGTAAGAAGAAGCTCACCGCCGTACAAGCTAAGCGCAAAGCCAAGAAGCAACTAAAACGCGCAGTAAAAAAGTCGGCAGCGAAGAGCAGTGCAGCTAAAACTACAGACTCTTAAAGCGTCTGCATTCACAGTGAGTTATGAACCAGAAAAACGTGGTACCAAGCTGCCCCAAACATAGATATCAGCCAGACCATACTCAGGGAGAAAAACGTACCTGGTATGTGCTTTGGCTGACGGCTGTCACTATGGTCATCGAGATCATCGCAGGCACCGTATATGGCTCGATGGCACTATTGGCCGATGGCTGGCACATGGCGACCCACGTTGCCGCCTTTGCTATCACGCTATTTGCCTATCGCTATGCCACCCGCCATGCGCAAAACGCCACCTTCACCTTTGGTACAGGCAAGGTCAGCTCACTCGGTGGCTTTGCCAGTGCGGTCGCCCTCGCGGTGGTCGCACTATTTATGGCGATGGAATCGGTAGAAAGGCTCATATCTCCTTCCGAGATCCGTTTCAATGAAGCCATTGTTGTGGCCATTATCGGTCTGTCGGTCAACCTGTTAAGCGCCTGGCTATTGATGGGGGCAGGCGGCCACCACCATGGCCATGATCACCACGGGCATAACCATCATCATACTGAACATCATGCTCACAACGAGCATGCTCCTCATGGCCACGCCTCCCATAAAGAGCATCATCATGACCACAACTTACGTGCCGCTTACATGCATGTGCTGGCAGATGCGCTGACCTCAATAACGGCGATATTAGCGCTGCTGGCAGGCAAATGGATGGGTTGGTACTGGATGGACCCCTTAATGGGGATTGTTGGTGCAGTTGTCATCAGCCGTTGGGCATTAGGGCTACTGAAACAAACCAGCGAAGTGTTGCTCGACCATGCCCCCAAAAAGGCTCGATGTGAGGCGATCGTAGAAGCACTGCACGCAGTAGAACAAACCCGCGTTACCGATCTGCATCTGTGGCAAACAGCGCCCAATCAATATGCCGCCGTCATCAGTCTAAGAAGCCATGCGGCAAACTCAATTGAAGATTTCCGCGCTCGGCTCAAACCTTTTACTGAGATCAAACACCTCACCATAGAACTCGATGCTATCGTCGACCCTGGTGACCATGGTGGTGAAAATAACCACTCACATTGTGCTTCACATAACCACTAACGATAACCAGCACATAGGGGAGTACTGGCAATGCAAGAACATGGGCAAGCACAATGTCACGCATTTGGTCAGGTTCTCTGGATCACCGTCGAAGGTAGTGTCAATCAGCTATTCTCGGAGAGTTATCGAGACAGAGTGATCGCGGCAGCATTGCCCCTTGCTGGCAAGCCTTGGGTTCGCGTCACGGATATCCGGCACTGGCAACTTGGTGGCCCAGAGATTATGCCGGCGTTAAACGAGCTGATGCAGTGGTGTGAAACCCATGAGATGGCACACAGCATCAACATCGTGTCGCTAAAAAACCTGCAGGTACACCTGCTCGATAAGATGATGGCGGGTGTCAGTCGACATTCACAAAGACATGTGCTGCAATCACCAAAGCAAGCCATAGTGCAGTTAGCGACGCTCGGCTACCCACTAGAACCGAGCCAGGTGATGACCGCCCTCTACCCGGGGTTGCCTAATTTAGACTAACCTATGCCCCTGCATCGCCTTTATCAACGGAGTCTTGTCATGTCATGTGTGGTCACCCATCTGTATATCTATCCGGTGAAATCACTGGCTGGCATCTCTTTAACTGAAGCGCAGTTAAGCGTCGAAGGTTTGCAATATGATCGGCAGTGGATGCTGGTCGATAGCAAAGGGCGTTTCGTCACCCAGCGTCAATGTCCCGCCCTGGCAGCGATCAAAACAGCCATAGAACCAGAACAACTGCTCCTAAGTGCCGAAGGCCATGAACCATTCAGCATCCCCCTTAAGCGCACGACACACGTGCCGTTGCCGCTGATGGATGTCACGGTATGGAAAGATCAGGTGGAAGCAACGGATGAAGGTGACTCAGTTTCGCAATGGTTAGCCAAGGTACTTGGTACACAATGGCCCCGCCCGTTACGCTTGGTTCGTTTCGCTGAGCAAGCCCAGCGACCGGTCAGTCAGAGCCACCTTCGCCAAGGGGAAAGTGCCAATACCCATTTCGCCGATGGTTATCCATACCTACTAGCTAATCAAGCGTCACTGGAGGTGTTCAACAATGTGCTGGCAGCACAAGGGTTACCAACAATACCGATGAGTCGTTTTCGTCCCAATATCATTGTCACCGGTTGGTCAGCCTTTCAGGAAAATCATGTCTCAGAGGTGAGCCATGATGACTACAGCTTGGCACTGCGCAAACCGTGCGAGCGCTGCCCAATGATCACGGTTGATCAACAGTCAGGTAAGCGCCAAGAACCAACGGGACAGCCGCTACGCGCATTGACCGAGATGGCCACCCTAGGCGACGTAAAAGCAGGCGCATTTTTCGGCCAAAATGCGATATTGGTTGATGGTGTATCAAAAACAATCAAGGTCGGAGACCAATGGCAATACCAGGCAAAGTGACGCCTGACAATGGGGTTCATAATGAGTTAGGTCGGAGGTTCAGAGCTATTGCCTAAGCGTGCCGATCGCCTGCACTACGGCGCCTACACCATGATGATTAATGCCTTCCACCACTTCGCGCTCCAGCTCTTCAAGGTGACTGAATGTCAGATTAGGCAACTCTTTAACTAACGTTTCCTTTGCTATCATCATCTCTGCAACAGGTGGTCCGCCTGTTTTATATGCCAATTGCGCTGGCCGATAGCCTTCAAGTAAAAAAACACCGTTAGGCTTAAGTGCACGTTCAATACGTTTGTACAGATCTTGCCTCAGCGCTGGTGGCAAATGGCAATAGATAGACACTATGCCATCCCATTGACTTTCTCCGAGCTCAAATGTGGCCAAATCTTCACAAATAAGTTCGATATCCACAGCGCTTTGTTCAGCCAATTTTTTAGCTTTTTCCAGGCCGACCGAAGAGATATCGACGGCCGTTGCCGCATACCCTTGCTTCGCCAGAAAAACGGCGTTTCGCCCTTCTCCTTCGGCCAGTAAAAGCACCCTGCCCATTGGAGTGGCTTGATAGCGCTCCTTTAAAAAATCATTGGGCAATTTGCCATACACATACTGCTCAGTGGCATACTCTTGATCCCACATCATCACTCTCTTCTTCGATTTTCTAGCGGCAAGCTGATGTCATCCCCTCGTTTAGCCCAGACATCGACAGGGCGGGAGAATAATCTTCCATTTGAACAACATACATCGACACTTTCTGCGGTTGCGCTCCTAGACTACCTCTATTCACTCAACCTGACTCACGGTAAATTGGCCATTTGGATCTCGCTTAACACGATATTTTCCAGCATTACATTTTACAACCCAGTCATTATCACCGGCACTTTTTACGTTAATGACTTGGTGACAAGAAAAACCCGCGCTGCGGATCGCCGCACGCAAGTCCCCACTCGCCACTTCTGAAGCGTTAGCAAAAAAAGCCACGATAAAGAGAATGATAAAAACAGCAGATGAAGTTACCGATTTTTGCATATTGTGAAGCTGAATATTTGGCATAAAGAGAGTCTCCTGAGACTAAATGTCCAGATGAATGAAGTCAGTGAACGGATAACTCTAATGGTAGAAGCAAATTCTGCTCTGAGTGCGGCAAATACCCATGTCGCGGTCACATAGTTATGATGGCAAAAGACAATCTTCCAGACCTGTCGTTTGCCATCAATTTTAACGGCTTAAACTATGTGTGATCGCGCTTAAACACCCACTGATATTCAGTGGAGTCTGGGCCCGAGAAGTAATACCCACCTTCGCCAAACAACTTCAACTGCTCAGGGTCCTGGATCCTGTTTTGCAGAATATAGCGCGCCATCATGCCGCGGGCTTTTTTCGCGTAAAAGCTAATCACCTTGTATTGCCCATTTTTCAGATCTTTAAACACAGGTGTAACCACGTAGGCTTTCAGCGGCTTAAGTTTTACCGATTTAAAATATTCGTTAGACGCAAGGTTGATCAACACCCTGTCGTTTTGTGCTGACAAGGCTTTGCTGAGTTGTTCGGTAATGATGTTGCCCCAAAACTGATACAGATTATTGCCTCTGCCAGTATCTAATTTGGTTCCCATCTCTAAGCGATAAGGCTGCATCAAATCGAGTGGTTTTAGTAAACCATACAACCCAGACAGAATACGTAAGTGATCCTGTGCCCAAGCAATATCATCATCACTAAAACTGGTGGCATCCATCCCGTCATACACATCCCCTTTAAATGCTAGCAGGGCTTGCTTAGCATTCTCTGGGGTGAAATCCGGCTGCCATTCCTGAAAACGGGCGGCATTCAATCCTGCCAGCTTATCGCTAATTTTCATTAACGAAGCGATCTGATCTGGACTGAGTTGACGACAACGCTGGATCAACTCTTGCGAGTGTTCCAGCAGCTCTGGCTGTGAGTAGTAGTCGGTGATTGGCGGGGTTTCATAGTCCAGCGTTTTAGCTGGCGAAATAACAGCGAGCATCAGGCATTCCAGAGCAGAAAATCAAGCCCTGACTATATCATAGCGGCCTGCCTCGCCAAGCCCTTTGTGCTCTCTACGAGCGACTATTTAGCACCACCAGCGCGGATTTCTTATCCAGTTTATCAAGTAAAAAATACGCTTTAGCGTCCCCCTGCTCTGATGCCTGAATAAGCAATGTGAATGCCAGCGAGATATTCGTCTCCAAACCGCCTGCGCCACGCAGATGATATAGCGCTAACGCGCGTTTAGCCGGAGCATACCCCTGCAGCGCTGCGCGCTGATACCAATCATAGGCGGTGTCAAAGTCAGACCAATGATAGAACTGATAACGACCCATCCAATATTGTGCCGCGGCATCACCGCTCTCTAGGCGAGATTGGTTTTGTGCTAAGCAGGTCTGATTCAAGGCCGCACATGACACTTCAAAGTCGTTAGCAGAAACCGCTTGGGCGGTGATTAAAGGCAAAGATGAGAGAAAGAAAAGCACTGTCCTTGTCATATTAAGCTCGCGTATCCGTTCACAAGATAACGTTAATATAGACGATCAGGAAAAAAGCGTTAGTTTTGGCTCTATTTCTGAGCCCCTGTGAGTTTAAAGCTTGGACATTAAAAAGGAGACTAGTCGTCTCCTTTCTTATCCCATCGATCATTGCTCGATACCGCAGCGATGCTCGAACTAGTTTTTATTTTCCCACACACCAGGAGCGATCTGCTTATCCAGCTCAGGGAACTGTTTACGGTCAAACGTTGGCACCTTGCCTTCGCGCTGTTGTTGATGGTAATCCCGCGCCAAGGTGACCACGACCTTCGATAACAGCAAGATCGCGACCAAGTTAATAATCGCCATCAAGCCCATACTGGTATCCGCCAGACTCCACACCAGGTCGCTTTGTGCCAAGGCGCCAAACACCACCATGCCTAGCACGAACAACCGGAACAAGTTCAAACCGGCAAGGTGTTTATGCTCAAGAAACACCAAATTACTTTCAGCATAGGCATAGTTTGCCACGATCGAGGTAAAGGCAAAAAACAGCAAAGCGACGGCAACAAAACCCGCCCCCCAGTTACCAACCAACGAAGAGAGTGCCAGCTGGGTCAACTGCACACCACTCACACCATCGGCACCTGAGGTATCGGCAATCAAAATCACCGCTGCGGTCGCCGTGCATATCACCAGCGTATCGATAAACACCCCTAACATCTGCACATAACCCTGAGATGCCGGATGCGGAGGATAAGGCTCTGCACTGGCCGCCGCATTAGGTGCGCTACCCATACCGGCCTCATTGGAGAACAAGCCGCGCTTGATACCGTTCATCATCGCTGCCATCACGGTATACCCCAATGCCCCGGCACCCGCTTCATGCCAGCCAAATGCACTACCTATGATGTTGCTAAGCACCCGTGGCATTTGATCAATATTAAACAGCACAACACCAAAGGCGATAATGATATAAGCCAACGCCATCACCGGAACGACCAACTCGGCAAACCGAGCGATAGTGCGCATGCCGCCAAAGACAATGAAACCCGCCAAAACAACCATCACCCCCGCACTGACGATTCGAGGCACCTCAAATGCTTGCTCCATCGCCTTGCTAATCTCGTGGGCTTGCACGGCGTTAAATACCAAACCAAAGCAGAGGATCAACGCGATGGCGAACAGTATTCCCATCCACCGCTTACCCAAGCCGGCTTCCATATAGTAGGCAGGACCACCACGATAAAGCCCCTGATCATCTTCCACCTTATAGACCTGAGCTAACGTCGATTCCGCAAAACTGGTGGCCATCCCAATCAATGCAATCAACCACATCCAAAAAACAGCCCCCGGGCCACCAGCAATGATCGCCGTCGCGACGCCGGCTAAGTTACCCGTACCGACACGGGCTGCCAAACTCGTACATAACGCCTGAAATGATGAGATACCGTGGCTGCTGCTCTTGCGTGAATGACGTAAAACGGTAAAGGTATGACCAAAGTGGCGAAACTGAATAAACCCTAAACGCACGGTAAAGAAAATACCTGTTCCGAGTAACAGATAGATCAACAGGTTTCCCCACAACACGCCATTAATAAGGTTAATAAAATCCAGCATTTTTCCTCCATCAGCCACGGACTGATAATAAATGATCTAACTTATTCTGCGCCGCAGTCTGCCAGAACCCGGCTCATCACTTGCTGATCGTTGTCAGCAAAGGCAACCAGAAACACTTTTTCTGGCAAGCCAGCGCCTTGTCGGCGGCACTGCTCAATAGTTTGGATCGCCACCTGAGTTGCTTGCGCCAACGGATATCCATAGATGCCACAACTAATGGCAGGGAAAGCAACGCTCTGCAGTCGGTGTTCGGCCGCCAATGCCATCGCTTGCCGATAGGTGCTGGCTAACAGTTCAGCTTCACCTCGCGTGCCGCCATGCCAAACCGGGCCAACGCAATGAATGATATAGCTAGCAGGCAAGTTAAAACCAGGGGTGATCTTAGCGTCACCAGCAGCGCAACCACCCAACCGACGACATACGGCCAGCAATTCAGGCCCTGCGGCACGATGAATAGCGCCATCAACGCCACCGCCCCCCAACAAACTGGGATTAGCGGCATTGACTATGGCATCAACGGTAAGCTTGGTGATATCTCCAGAGACTATCTGTATTGGAAGCATGGTGGCTTTGTTTACGGAAGGGAATATAGCAAAGCGTAGCAGGTTAGCGCGGAGAACTAAGGACGCTCTCTAACTCCTTCTTGATAGCGTCATAGCGCTTGGCGTTATGCTCAGTCAAAGGCGATTGTTCAATCACAGATTTACAGCGCTTCCCTAGCGCCAAAACTTGTAGCCGAGAGAGCTTTGACGACCAGGCTTTGCTTAAGGCTTGTGCTAAGTTCAGCGCCAAACTGGCGCTGTGAGGCATCATATCAAATGCCTCGATGAAGCAATCCAATGCTTCGCCATACGCACCAATCTGATAGAGCTCCATGCCATCACTATTGAGCTGACGGATCTTGTCATTGAATACCCGCTGCCGCTGTGACTCTCGCTCAACAATCACCCCGAGCGTAGCCGCAGACAGTTCATCATCGGACTTCATCTGCGCTATCTGCGACATCACCTCTTCCGCTTGCTCTGGCTCCCCAGCCCCAAACAAGGCTTTGGCCTTATCCAACTGATCTTCAATATTGTGTAAAGGCTCTGCAATAAGCTGCGGATCCAGCAACACACGAGCGGTTTCGATATCGCCTTTCAACACACTGATACGGGAATTCAAAATCTGATTTTGCGAATCAAGCAACTCACTGTTGAAGCGGCGGCAGGTATCACGTAGCACCTCCTGTGCGCGATTCACACAACGCACAGCCACTAAATCATTACTCTCGATCGCCAGATCGACCAGGCAACGGGCGTAATTAAGGTGATGAAGTGGTGTTTCGTGCACCGAATGCCGGATCCCTTCAACAATTTTCTTATGCGCTTTAACCGCCATCTCTAGCTGATCATTCGCCATCGCTAAATGGGCAATGGCACGTTGACGTTCAATGTTTCTCGGCGAGAGTTTACTGGCTTCGACAAAAAACTCCTGTGCTGCTTCCAGCTGCTTCGCCCTGATAGCTACCCGTCCAAGCCAATCAAACGATTCCACCCGCACTTCGGCTCGCTCTAATAAAGCCTCAAACATCAATTTAGCTTCGCGGATCTGGCCTAAATGAAAGCGCGTGATCGCTAAGCCCAGCATCGCCCAAGGGTGGTCTCGTTCACTCAGCACTTCCGCATACAGGTCAAACGCCCGCTGATAGTGGCCTAATTTAACCAACAGCTCACCGCGCATGCGCATGGCAAAGAGCTTATGCTCTGGCACATTTTTCACAGCAAGGTAGCACTGCTCTGCTGCATCTTCGAGGTTCTCATCACGCAGCGCTTGGTAAACTGAAGCTAATGAATGCTTTTTGATAAATGCACGGGCAAGGCGGCGCCCTAAACTGACGTAGCTAAACGGTTTAATCAGGTAATCATCAGGTTGTAGTTCGATCACCCCATGTACCACCTGGCGGCGATTTTCAGCACTGATCAGAATAAACAGACTTTCCGGCTGGATCAGCGCCCGTTGCTTCAGCTCTTCAAACAACTGATAACCGTCTTTGCCATCACCGAGATTGTAATCGCACAAGACAATATCAAACGGACGGGTTTCACACAGTGCCAGGGCACGCTCACCATTAGCGGCGGTTTGAATATCTTCACAGCCCAAGGTTTGTAGCATCCCTTTGATGGCTGTACGGATTGGTGCGCAGTCATCTACCACCAACAAACGCTGGCGTTTATAAAACTGGTTTGCTACTGCACTCATGCATCCCCATCAATGGCACAACTCAAGCCATTTAAAGCGTAAACGCCCAGGTAATTTAGCATCACCTGATTCTAATCATCCGCCGACAAGTCTATCCAGTTAATCAGATTAACGACACCGATATCATCACACCTTTGTCAAAGGATAAGCATCGGCTATAGTAAGCCTCCGGATGCAGGAGCAACCGGCAGAATAACAATATGAGAAGCTAACGAACAACATTCAGGGAATACCATGGCGAATACACTGCAACAACTCAAAACCATGACCACAGTGGTCGCGGATACCGGTGATATAGACGCGATCGCCCGCAGCCAGCCGCAAGACGCCACCACGAATCCATCATTACTGCTGAAAGCCGTACAGAGCCCTGATTACCAGCCCTATATCGATGATGCTATTGCCTGGGCCAAAGCCCAAAGCACAGATACCACTCAGCAACTGATTGATGCCAGTGACAAGCTCTCCGTCAATGTTGGCCTGGAGATCCTAAAACTGGTACCCGGCCGTATTTCAACGGAAGTGGATGCCCGCCTCTCTTTTGATACTGAGGCAACGCTGGAGAAAGCGCGCAAGTTGATCAAGCTGTACAACGCAGCCGGAATTAGCAATGACCGTATTCTGATTAAGATCGCCGCTACCTGGGAGGGGATCTGTGCCGCCAAGCAGTTGGAGCAGGAAGGGATTAATTGTAACCTGACACTACTATTTAGCTTTGCTCAAGCCCGAGCATGTGCTGAAGCGGGTGCCTTTCTTATCTCGCCTTTTGTTGGCCGTATCCTCGACTGGTATAAAGCGAATACGGACAAGAAAGAGTACAGCGCTGCTGAAGATCCTGGCGTGCAGTCTGTCACCGCCATTTATGACTATTACAAACAACATGGTTATCAAACCGTGGTGATGGGAGCCAGCTTTCGCAACAGTGGCGAGATCATTGAACTGGCCGGATGCGATCGACTGACGATCAGTCCAGGACTACTAGAAGAGTTAAGCCAAGCCAACACAAGCATCGTGCGGAAGCTAAATTCCCCAACCCAACTTAAGCCAAAACCTGCGCCGCTAACTGAAGCGGAGTTTCGCTGGCAGCTCAACCAAGATGCCATGGCTACTGAGAAGCTGGCCGAAGGGATCCGTAACTTTGCCGCAGACCAACTGAAGCTAGAAGCCATTTTGGACAAACAGCTATAGCAGCCTTAGCTCGCTTTCCTTTACTGCAAACACAAAAAAGGCCGCAAATGCGGCCTTTTTTCTAGCAATCATCGCGCTAACTATTTCGCCATCGCTTTATAAGCGTTGATCAAACCGTTAGTAGAGCTGTCATGGCTGCTTACTGCATCATCGTTAGTCAGTTCAGGCAGGATCTGGTTAGCTAACTGCTTACCAAGCTCTACGCCCCACTGGTCAAAGCTGAAGATATTCCAGATAACGCCTTGGGCAAAAATCTTGTGCTCGTAGAACGCAAGTAATTGACCCAGGGTACGTGCGTCTAACTGTTTAAACAGCATGCTGTTAGTCGGACGGTTACCCAAGAACACTTTATGCGGTGCCAATTCAGCGATCTCAGCGTCGGATTTGCCTGCCGCTTTCAACTCAGCTTCCACGGTGGCACGATCTTTACCAAACGCCAACGCTTCAGTTTGCGCAAAGAAGTTAGCCAACAGCTTCGGATGATGATCACCAATCGGATTGTGGCTCACGGCTGGTGCCAGAAAATCACAAGGGATAAGTTTGGTGCCCTGGTGGATAAGCTGGTAAAACGCATGCTGACCATTGGTACCCGGCTCACCCCAAATAATTGGGCCAGTTTGATAATCTACCGCTTCACCATCACGGGTAACATACTTGCCGTTACTTTCCATGTTGCCCTGCTGGAAGTACGCAGAAAAGCGATGCATGTACTGGTCATAAGGCAAAATAGCTTCACTATCGGCACCAAAGAAGTTGCCATACCAAAGACCAACTAGCGCCATCAGTACAGGCACATTTTTGTCCATCTCTGCGGTAGCAAAATGTTGGTCAACATCGTGAGCGCCCTGGAGCAACTGTTCGAAGTTGTCGTAACCAACGGTCAACGCAATGGATAGGCCAATCGCTGACCACAAGGAATAACGACCACCAACCCAGTCCCAAAACTCAAACATATTGGCGCTATCGATACCGAACGCTTCTACTGACTTCTGGTTGGTAGACAAAGCAGCGAAGTGCTTAGCGACATGCGCTTCATCACCGGCTGCCTTCAAGAACCAATCGCGCGCACTGTGGGCGTTGGTCATGGTTTCTTGAGTAGTAAATGTCTTCGATGCAATCAAGAAAAGGGTCGTTTCTGGATCCACTTTCTTTAATGTTTCAACAATATGAGTGCCGTCGACGTTGGAAACAAAGTGTGGCGTGATCCCTTTCCAATATGGCTTAAGCGCTTCAGTCACCATCACCGGGCCAAGATCTGAACCGCCGATGCCGATATTAACCACATCAGTGATCGCCTTACCGGTATACCCTTTCCACTCACCTGAATGCACTTTCTCGCAGAAAGCTTTCATCTTCGCCAGCTCTTTATTCACGGCTGGCATGACATCTTCGCCATCAACTAATACTGGTGTATTGCTGCGGTTACGCAGGGCGACGTGCAGTACTGCACGCCCTTCCGTGGCATTGATCTCATCGCCGGCAAACATCTTGTCGATCGCATCTTTCAGCTCTGTTTGCTCAGCTAACGCCAACAACTTGGTCAGCGTCTCTTCGGTAAGCAAATTCTTCGAATAGTCGAAAAGGATGTCGTGAAATTGTAGTGAAAATTTGTCAAAACGAGCCGCATCATTTGCAAACAAGGCTGCAATGTCAGTTTTCTTCATCTGCTCAGCGTGGTCGCTAAGCGCCTTCCATGCTGCGGTTTGAGTCGGGTTTATTGCCTGAAGCATAGGTGCTCCTTTCCAGTGAAAGTCTTGAGATCAGTTCCGGTCACGCACGCCATAGGCGAGCGCATTCAATTCATTCGGGCTAACAAGTGTTGCGCGAGGGCAAGTCGCTATCAATATAGCTTGTCACTGAGTTTGTGCTAGCGAACCCAATGGTGCCCTTAGCTCCCCAAAAACCTTGTTCTAAGGAGACGGTGAAAGATAACACAACTGACGAAGAACGGAATTGATCGTTGTTAAACAACAAAGTGGCGCACAAAGCACAGAGGCGTTAGGCATTCAGAGATAAACAACGGGATCTGACAAGTGAAAATAACCAAAGAAAGTGTGACGCAATAACAAAAGCGCAACATCATCGTTTTATTTTTAACCTGGTTATGATATCACCGTAATTGCCAACAATATAAAACCGGAGGTAAGCATGGAGCGTTTAGCATTAGAAGTTGCCGGACAAGAGCGCGGGCCTAAGGGGAGCAGACAAAAAAAACGTAAATGGCGTGAAATCGAATCTATTCAAGAGCGTTTCAGGTTAAAGAAAGAGTTGCAAGATATTGATTGGGCACATGATTTAGAGTTAGATGACTTAGAAATATAAAAAAAGCCCCGGATTCTGTCCGGGGCTTTTTATTTCATCCAAATTGCTTAATATCAGGCGATAAGCCTAAACGCTAACACACTCATTTCGGGTCTGTAGACGCTTGGCTAGATCTTTGTATTGCTCTGCTACTTGTTGTCCAAACAATGGATCAAGGCGCTGTGCCGTCGCTTTCGCCTCTTCAAGAGTAGCTCCGGGGCATACCGGGAATTTGTCTGCTACCGCCTGCCAATCATCTTTAGTCATCACCGCTGCTAGTTCTGGCAGAATATGTTGCTCTTCATAATCCATATGCGCTTGTTGCATCGCGATAAACTCGCCGAGCTTATCGGCGAATTGATCCAGAGGGATGACGCAATCATTGAGGATCATATCAAGCATGGTGCGCAGTTCATCGGTATTCAATTCCAGCTTTTTATGCTCAACCGACAACTTATTCCCTTCACTGCTCTGTTGGCATTTATGGGTGAGGTAGTAGTCATAGACCACGTCTTCCACTTTATGGTGATACTTGTCAGCGTACTCCTGCATGTAATCCACCACATCCCGGATCAGGCTGTAATTGACTTCCCCCTTCTCTACCAATGCGGCATGACGCTCTCTCAGCAACTGGATTAGTATTGCCAAGTTCTTATGGTCATTGTGTATTAGTTCGAGCATAGGACCTCTCCCGATGGTCTAAATGGTTGATTTATATAAGCCATGAGTTAAAAGCTGAACAACCAGTATAAGCAGCTCATCCCCACGAGGTGAGTACCTGTTATAAAATTGTGACCGACATCTGAGTCATATGTTCCCATCATAGCCCGAGGAAAGTGACACATTTTTGACCAAAACTAATAGAACTCATTGAATAGGCAGACGTTCTAGCGATCTGCTTCACAAAATATTCATTTCAGTCATGAATCCCCTATTTTTGACCCACTACACCTGCCACTGAATGGGATTTTTACCGAGAGCGACAAGGCGGTCATTGGCCTGAGAAAAATGGCCACAGCCAAAAAAACCCCGGTGAGCAGACAGTGGTGATGGATGCGGCGCCTCAAGTACGGTATGACGTTGGCGATCAATCATCCGGCCTTTCTTCTGGGCATGCGCCCCCCACAACATGAAAACGATGTCTTGCTGATGCTGATTAATTTTAGCGATCACTGCGTCGGTAAATGTCTCCCAGCCGAACTTGGCATGGGAGTGGGCTTTGCCAGCTTCCACCGTCAGCACAGTATTAAGCAACAACACCCCTTGCTCAGCCCACGGGCGAAGATTGCCATGTGTGGGGATCTGAAAACCCGAAACATCATTGGCTAACTCTTTATAGATATTCTTTAACGAAGGGGGCGGAGTAACCCCATGTTGCACAGAAAAACAGAGGCCATGAGCTTGAGCTGGGCCGTGGTATGGGTCCTGCCCCAAGATCACCACCTTTAATTGCTCTAGTCCAGTCGCTTGAAAGGCTTCGAAAACTTGCTCATGGGGTGGATAGACAGTGACACCAGATCGCCTTGCGTGCTCCACCGCCTGCAAGGTCTGCTGGAAATAGGCCTGCTGTTTCTCTTGTTCGATTAACTCCTGCCAGCTCGCGAAACCCACGTTAGTCACCCTAGTATATAAATTTGTGTGCCAGAGTAACTAAGCCAAAGCGATGCAACAACACTAATCAGGGCCAAACAATCCCGCTGACAGCCGCTTGTTTGTCTAAGCAAGGAGGTTACACTGTCGCTCAATCATTATCAGAACCTAGAGAAGCTCGCCATGAAGTTTATTGGTGCCCATGTTAGTGCCTCGGGTGGCGTACAAAACGCCCCCCTCAACGCCGAAAAAATTGGTGCGAACGCATTCGCCCTATTTACCAAAAATCAGCGCCGCTGGGACGCCAAACCGCTGGAACAAAAAAACATTGAGCAGTTTAAAATTAACTGCGACAAAGCCAACATCAAAAGTGATCAGATCCTGCCCCATGATAGCTATCTGATTAATCTGGGACACCCAGAAGCAGCAGGCCTTGAACGTAGCCGCGCTGCTTTTATTGACGAGATGCAGCGTTGCGAACAGCTGGGCTTATCACTGCTTAATTTCCATCCTGGCAGTCATCTGAAGAAAATTTCCGTCACCGAATGTTTAAGCCGCATTGCTGAATCGATCAATATCGCTCTAGATCAGACGCAAGGCGTCTGCGCCGTGATCGAAAATACCGCCGGCCAAGGCAGCAATCTTGGCCATAGCTTTGAGCAGTTGGCCGAAATTATCGCGCAGGTAGAAGATAAATCTCGCGTCGGTATCTGTCTCGATACCTGCCACAGCTTTGCTGCGGGCTATGACTTAACCAGTCATGAAGCTTGTGAAAAAACATTTCAACAGTTTGAACAGGTCGTTGGCTTTCAGTACTTGCGCGCTATGCACCTCAATGACTCTAAGAACCCGCTAGGCAGCCGTGTTGACCGCCACCATAGTCTGGGCATGGGCACCATAGGTAACGCTGTATGGGAGTACATCATGCCAGATACTCGCTTTGATAATATTCCGTTAGTCTTGGAAACCATTGATGAAACGCTGTGGCCGGCAGAGATCCAGTATCTACGCAGCCTGATAAAAAAAGCTGCATAACACCCTGATCCAGCACTTTCATTGCGCTGGATCAATTTTCAGATACCTCTTTCGTGATACAAATCAATTCAGAATTTGAAATCCTTTTTTTAACTCTTTTGAGGGTAATATTATGACTATCGGTATCCAAATCACTAAAGCCGACAACGACGCCTTGATCAACTCTTTCTGGTTGTTGGATGAAGCAGCAAGCGAAGCACGCTGCCTGTGTGTCAAAGATGACCTGTACGCCGAAGACGAAGTTGTAGCCCTATCTAAGCTAGGCAACATCGAGTACAAAGAAGTGGCAATGGAAATGGCAGCACCTAAAGTTGAAGGTGGCCAGCACTTGAACGTGAACGTACTGAGCCGTGAAACACTGGAAGATGCGATTGCACACCCAGAGAACTACCCACAGCTGACTATCCGCGTATCAGGCTATGCAGTGCGCTTTAACTCACTGACTCCTGAACAGCAGCGTGACGTGATCACTCGTACATTTACAGAAAGCCTGTAATACTCAGGTCGACGTCCACCGACCTTTGTTACCTGTGTAAAAAAACCGCCTGATGGCGGTTTTTTTGTAGCTTGAAACTACCTTAGCCCCAGTGAAGTCACTGATCAGAATGGATTGTAGGCGTCAGTTATCCCCATTAAAAAAGGCAGCCTTGATTGGCTGCCTTTTGCTGAACTATCACTAAAGCGAAGTTAGCACTACAAACTCATCAGCTTTGCGCGAACCAAGCTGAAATCAGCAGCAATAGTCTCTGATAACAATGGTTTCTCTGCGGCGTCAGCCAGTGGCTTAGGTAGTGGCAGATCCATAGACAGTGCTTCATCGACACTCTCTTTGAACTTAGCTGGATGCGCAGTACACAGGAACAGGCCATATTCTCCTTCCTGCAGTTGCTCATTCAGCACATGATAAGCAATCGCGCCATGGGGCTCGCACAGATATCCTTCGGCGTTCATCGCCTGCAGGGTGCTGACCGTCGTGGCATCATCAATAGCACCATAACCTAATTGGTCCAAGCCCCAACCTTTCACCTTGCACAGCTCTTCAATGCGTGGCCAGTTATTTGGCGCACTCACATCCATGGCGTTGGCCAGAGTCGGGATAGTTTCTTTTGGCGCCCACTCACCCGTTTGCAGATAGCGAGGTACCGTATCGTTAACGTTGGTCGCGGCAATAAAGCGCTTCACCGGTAATCCCATCGCTTTGCCTAACAGGCCAGCAGTCAAATTACCGAAATTGCCGCTAGGCACCGAGATCACCAGATTATCTCTTGCCTCTTTTGGCATCTGCGCCACGGCTTCAAAGTAGTAACAGATCTGCGCCATCAAACGGCTGATATTGATAGAGTTGGCAGAGTTCAGGCCAACAGCTTCACGCAATTCAACATCATCAAAGGCTTGCTTCACCATCGTTTGGCAATCATCGAAAGTACCTTCAACCGCCAAGGTATGGATGTTGTCACCTAGGGTACAGAACAGCGCTTCTTGCAGCTTACTGATCTTACCTTTCGGGTACATCACCAACACATCGATATTATCGATGCCATGGAAAGCATGCGCCACAGCAGCACCAGTGTCGCCTGAGGTAGCAGTTAAGATGGTGATCTTCTGGCCGCCACCGAACTCACGCAGGCACTGAGCCATAAAGCGGCCACCAAAATCTTTAAATGCTAACGTTGGGCCATGGAACAACTCCAACGCTGAGATTTTATCAGTCACTTTTTTAACTGGCGCGGGAAAATGGAACGCCCGGCCAAGCATGCCTTCTAATGCTTCATCTGACAGTTCTTCGCCAATCAATGCGCCAAGGATCACCTTACTACGGCTCACTAGATCCATCGCCAACAGCTCATCGATATTGTCGAAGAAAGGTAAGTCAGCTGGAAAGAACAGACCTTGGTTACGGCCTAAGCCTTGTCTTACTGCTTGTTGAAAACTGACCTGCTCAGAATGGTCTTTGATGTTGTACAAGTTCATGCTGTTTCCTCCAGAACCCGGGTACCCAGGGTGTCGATCTGGCAGACATGACTGAAGCCACGATCGTTTTGAATAAAGTTAGCTTGCATCCACCGATGCATCTGTTCGGCTTTTTCTTTTGAATCGGTAATCACAAACACGCTAGGGCCTGATCCTGAGATACCCACCGCCAAAGCGCCATCTGCCATCATCTGTTCCCGCATAGCATCAAAGCCAGGAATAAGCTGTTTGCGATAAGGTTCTGCCACCACATCACGAATCGATTCGGCAGCCAGCTGGCCATCACCACGATATAACGCGTGGATAAAAGTACCTAAGTAACGTCCATGGTCGATGATATCGGCACGGCTATAATGATTTGGCAAAATAGAACGAGCTTCAGCAGTCGAAATAGAAATACCAGGATAAGCAGAGACAAAATACCAATCTTCAATCACAGGTAAGCTTTCACTGATCCTGCCATCTCGTTCCAGCATCAGCTGGATGCCACCTAAGTAGCATGGCGCGACATTATCATAGTGGATAGATCCGCTAATCTGGCCTTCCAGCTCACCCATCATCGCCAGCAGCTGCGCTTCAGAAAATGGCTTACCGTAATGCTCATTCAGCGCATAAAACGCTGCGACAATAGAGCTGGCACTGGAGCCTAAACCGCTGCCGATAGGCAGGTGCTTTTCCAGCACCATACTCACAGCAACTTCATCGGTACGCCCCATATCGGCCATCGCTTTACGAAAGGCCAAGTAGCAATCGTAGATAATGTTTTGCTTGGGATCCGCCGGTAGTTTGTCAACGAAGCGCCCCACGCACTGCAGAGAAAAATCTCCCGTGGTGCTGCTCTCTATGCTGACGCTGTCCCCCAGCAGGGAGCCATCTATTGGCGATAAGGCCGCCCCTAAAATGTCAAAACCAACGCTTAGATTACCGATAGAGGCCGGTGCATATACATTCAAGCCCATGGCTTAATGCTCCTGTTTCCATGGCAGCGTTCGCAGCACGTCAGAGAACACTCCGGCTGCGGTTACTGCGGCGCCTGCGCCATAGCCGCGAAGGACAAATGGCAGAGGCTGATAATACTCACTGTAAAACGCCAGGGCGTTTTCACCGTCTTTAATGCTGAATAGTGGATGTTCAGGCCCAACCGCTTCAATACCACAACGGCAATTGCCCTCTTCATCAATGGTACCGGCATAACGCAACACTTTGCCTTCATCTTTCAGCTTGGCTAACCAATCGCTAAAGAACGCATCGGCATCTTTAGTACGTGCCATAAAGCTTTCGACATCACCGCTTTGGTCAAAACCAGGCGGTAACGCAGGCTGCACATCAATATCTTCCAGATCGAGTTCCAGACCAACTTCACGCGCCAAAATAAGCAGCTTACGCGCAACATCAGTGCCGGAAAGGTCATCGCGGGCATCCGGCTCGGTAAAGCCATTCTCACGGGCGATAGCGGTGGCTTCTGAGAACGCCATGCCATCGTCCAGTTTGCCGAAGATGTAAGACAGTGAACCCGATAAGATACCGCCAAAGCTTAACAACTGGTCACCTGCATTAAGCAAGCCTTTGAGGTTATCAATCACAGGTAAACCTGCACCAACGTTAGTGTCATAGAGGAACTGACGTTTGCTTTGCAATGCAGCCTGACGCAATGCGCGGTAGTAGTTCATCCCACCCGTATTGGCTTTCTTATTCGCTGTCACCACATGGAACCCGGCTTGCAAATAAGCCAGATAATCATCCGACAAAGACTGACTGCTGGTGCAATCAATTAACACCGGATTGATCAGGTTATTCTCTTTGATAAAGCGCTTAAGCTCATTAAGAGTGAACGGTGCCTTCTCCTGCTCCGCCACCGCTTGCTGCCAGTGATCCAGATCCAAACCATCAGCTGCGAGGGTTAACCCTTTACTGTTTGCGATGCCGCACAGGCGCAAGCCGATATTTTGTTTACGCAGTCGCTCTTGCTGACGTTGCACCTGATTCAGCAGTTCACCGCCGACCGTGCCACACCCCACCAAGAAGGCATCAATATAATGCAGTGTGTCGAAAAAGTTCTCGTGACAGGCGCGGATCGCATGATTACAGCGTTCATCATTAATCACTGCAGACACCGAACGCTCCGACGAGCCCTGAGCAATGGCTGCAACATTCACATTGGCTTGTGCTAACGCGCGGAAGAATTTAGCGGCAACACCACTGTACTTCTTCATCTCGTCACCAACCAGTGAGACGATGGCCAAGCCATCAAGCATCTCAATAGGATCCAGCAATTTGTTTTCAAGTTCCAGATAGAACTCATCTTGCAAGACCTGCCGTGCCAGCTCCGCTTCACTGCTATGGATACAGAAGCTGATGCTG
This sequence comes from Corallincola holothuriorum, assembly GCF_003336225.1. Taxonomy (NCBI): domain Bacteria; kingdom Pseudomonadati; phylum Pseudomonadota; class Gammaproteobacteria; order Alteromonadales; family Psychromonadaceae; genus Corallincola; species Corallincola holothuriorum. The sequence continues at coordinate 449,637 of NZ_QPID01000002.1, read as the reverse complement.
TACTCAGAGGAAGACTGGGTGATCAAAGTAATAGACACACCGGCCTGACTAATGGTGGCAAATACACGGGCGGCCATACCCACCATGCCTTTCATACCAGGACCAGAGACACTCACCATGGTCATGCCACTCAGGTTCGAAATCGCCTTAACTTGCAAGCCTTCGCTGTCACTTTGCGCACTGATCAAGGTGCCTTCAGCAGCAGGATTATGGGTATTTTTGATTAAACAAGGGATATGGAATTGGGCAATGGGTGCGATCGTTTTCGGGTGTAGTACCTTGGCACCAAAATAGGACAGCTCCATCGCTTCTTGGTAGCTAAGGCTTTTTAACAGCTTAGCATCGGGCACCAGGCGCGGATCACAACTGTATACGCCATCCACATCAGTCCAAATTTCACAGCAGGACGCTTTCAGACAAGCAGCCAGTACCGCAGCAGAATAATCCGAACCATTACGCCCCAGCGTAACAATTTCGCCGGCATCATTACCTGCGGTAAAGCCCGGCATCACCAATACGGCATCAGTCGGTAAAGACACTTTGTCAAAACGTGCGGAAGACTGTTCAATATCAACCATCGAAGAGAGGTAGTCGCCCACGCCAACAAACTTCTGCACAGGGTCAATCCCTTCAGCGTTCAAACCCTTCGCTTTAATCAGCTCAATCATGGTGGCGACACTCATACGTTCGCCTTTCACCAAGATCTGCGCTTGAATGTTATCCGGGCACTGCTTCAATAAACTGACGCCACGCAACAGCTCCTTCATCTGCCCCATCTCCTGATGCAGCTTTTGCAGTAGCTGATCGGCAGCGAACCCGGGGAACTCCTCATTCAGGGTGTTAATCAGGTTGGTAAAGGTCGACTCAATACATTCGATGTGCTGTTGGGCATCAACGCCCTGAGATGTCGTTTGTACTGCAGCCACCAGTGCGTTAGTAACTCCTGATGGCGCCGACAACACCAATGCGACCTGCTCTGACTTGAACTTGTCGGCGACTATCGCAGCCACTTGCTGGAAGCGACTGGCTGTTGCCAGTGACGTGCCACCAAACTTAAGTACTCGCATTTCCTACCTCGCCCTTACATTCCTGAAAAATAAAAAGCCCGCGACCTTTTGGGTCCCGGGCTGTGATTCTGTTCTTAGTGCGCAAAAACTCAGCCCGTCTCCCCATGGGTGCGGGTAATGGTGATAATAATGGTGTTGCGCACTGTGCTGCTCATGTTCTGCTTTTATAGCCTTACAAAAGGTGAGTGAGTGTTTTACCAGAAAACGACCTCACATAAAAGTCAAGCATGTGATAAAAATCACCTGAACTGACCAGTGTCTAGAAAAAATGACACTCGAGCACTGTTTTTATGCTGTCACCACATCAGACGCTCGCTCTGCAGGAAGTATCAATCGTTGTCGCGGTCGCAACACATTAAATCCTTCAGCTTCCATTAACGCAGCATCTTTCTCAGCGTAATAATGATAGAGATAAAGCCGTGGCCATAGCCGCGCATCATAGTCGCGCTTTATATCTTCTATTCCTGTGTGGGAGGGGTTAGCAACTAAACCGACATCGTGCAGGATCGGCTCTCCGCCAGCAGCAAGGTGATGCAACACTTCAGGAATAGGTCGCGTATCGGCAGTGAAGAAAAAGCGCCCAGGCAACGACAAGCTAAAACTAAAATCCAATTGATGATGACGCGCAGGAGTTACCCTGAAGTTATGCTGCGCCAGCCAAAACCCGCTATCCACCGCGACTAACTGTAACACTTGCCAGAAGTTCGCCCCCCCTTCAGCCAGTTGCCCTGGGTGATTATCAAACATGCGGGTCAAACGCGGCACAATCGCCGCCGGCACATAGATCCGCGGGGCGGGCTTATCGTTAAAGCAAGCGGCGATAAACAACTTTTCCAGATCCGCCACATGATCCATATGCGGGTGACTGATATACACCGCTTCCGGTAGTTGCTGATACTGGCGCCGATACGCATCAAGCACACCCGCACCACAATCAATCAGCAAAATGGGACGTCCCTCCTGTTCCAGCACAAAGCTGGACGGCAGCAGCTCAGTGGCCCCTGCACTGCCGGCGCCCAATACAACCATCGCCAAATCACTCAATGCATAACTCCTCTGTACCTTGCGGTACATCTTGCGGTACATATTGTTTATCCAATGGATAATGTTTTAACGAAAAGTGTTGATAACTACCTGCAAAGCCGTTTTTAAGTGCTGCATCATAAGCCAGATTAACCCGCTTTTTGTCTCGTAACATCGTTTCGACTATGCGTTTAAACGGCTCACTGCCAAAGCCCATCGCGTCGGAAAGCAGGCGATCCAAACAGTGCTGATAAGCCATATCTGCGCGCTCAGCCGCATTATCGCTGTGGCAAATCGACTGACTGTTGACACGGTATTGATGCAGCGGTTCGCCCCACATAACACAGCCCTTGGCGCGCTCCATGGCACGAAGGTTAAACAGTGTATCCTCGCCTAACTGAACATCACGATGCCATCCCAAACCAACACAGTCACGACGGAATAAAAATATTAGTGGTGTCTTGGTCTGACTATAGCCAGCGGCCGACCATAAACGATATCCCTGATATTGCGGCAACAGAGTGGCCATCAGTTGACCATTCTGTTCATCGACAATATCAACGTTATCGCCAGCTACACCATACTCCATTGCCAGAGGCACCAACGTCGATAACCGAGTAGGATAGTAGAGGTCATCAGCATCCAACGGCGCGATCAACTCCCCTCGCGCTTTCGCTAAGGCCAAATTGCGTGTGTGATTAGGGCCTGAGCCAATCTCTCCAGAGCTAATAAAGTGGATCCTGGGATCGCAGATACCATGGCTGGCAAGCAATTGTTGATAATCCACACCGTCATCAACCACAATCCACTGCTCCCAATGGCTGTAGTCTTGAGCCAACAAACTCTCAACTGCGCGTAACAGTGTGTTCTCGCCGCGAAAAACCGGCGTTATAACTGAAACCAAGGGAGGCTCTGGTCGAGATGGCGTAACGTCGTTCTGAGGATCAACCATCTATGGCAGCGCTTTTTCAATGTCGTTTAATAACGTATGCAGCAGACGAATATCTCTTCCCTCTACCAATCCCAAACGATCATGTAGCCACTCTGACAGTTTTTGATCTTCGCTGTTGAGTAGGCTTTCCTGTAACGTCGCGACACGTTGCTTAAGCGCTTGCCATTCGCCCGAGTCAGTCAGATCGTCCCGCCCTTGCCCTGCACCCGACAATAGCGTTTTTAGGGGTGATAATGCGTACGCATAAACCATGGCAGCCTGCCCCAAATTCAGCGATGGATAAGGTTGCGCAAGGGGAATGCAGCTTAGCAGGTCGGCACGATCAATCAGGGTATTGGGTAATCCCGATTCTTCACAGCCAAACAACAGCGCTACACGTTGGATCGCAGTCGCTTTGGACTCGAGCTGCTGTAGCGTTTGCTGCGGCGACCAATAATCTCTGGCACATCCCCGTCGTCGAGCTGTGGTTGCGATGACAAAGTCACAATCACTCAACGCCAGATCGGCCGATGCAAAGCAACTTGCCTCGGCTAACAGCTCTTCAGCACCATGGGCCACCCATCCAGCTTCGGGATCTTGATGTGCCACACTGTCCACAATACGCAGCTGGGCAAACCCTTGGGTTTTCATCGCTCTAGCCACAGCCCCTACATTGGCGGGCCTCGCTGGTGAAACCAGCACAAAAATCAATTCCATGGTTCAACAACAGTGACCAAATTCATGCCCTATTCTGCCTAGATAGACCAGCTTGCGCCAGCTCGCCTGCACCGACTACACTGAAAACTACAAAACTGGTCTTACCACAAGGTGTTATCGATGGCACTGCCCGACGAATTAGCCGCTCAGATCCTGGAAAGCTTTAACCTTTGCTACGACCGTTTTTTGAGTATCACCAGGGAATCTGGCCAACGCTTTGTCAACGCCGATTGGCTAGGTGTGCAGGTCGCGTCACGAGAGCGGCTGCAGATCTATGATGGCCGTGTTGCACAGATTTCCAACAAACTGCGTAAGCAAAAAGACTGCTTAGAGGTAGAACTATGGCGTGCCATTAAACAAAGCTACCAACAGCAAACCGTCAACAGTCCTTGTCGCGAGTTAGCCGAAAGCTTCTACAACTCAACCTACGGCAAGATGTTCCATCATCAATTCTTAACTCCCCCCCATGCCTTTGTTTGGGCCGGCGGCCCACCACCAGAAAAAGATGCGCCACTACACCACTATCGACTCGTCGGGGTGCCTCTCGGCACCATCGCCGAGCAGATCCTAAGCTCCAGTGGTTTTATTGATAACTGGCACGATAAAGCTGCAGATATCGAACAACTCACCGTTCTCTTACGAAAACAGCTGGAACGATTCCCTGGAATTCCAACACTTGAGATACTCAAACCGATTTTTTACCGCAATAAAGGCGCATACATGGTGGGGCGTTTGTTTAGCGAACATATCAGCCACCCCTTTATTATCTGCTTAATCAATCGCGAAGGCGAAGGGGTCATGGTAGATGCCGTGTTAACTGAGCGTGACCAGGTGAGCATTCTGTTTGGCTTCGCCCGCAGCTATTTTATGGTCGATATACCAGCCCCCTCATCAGTAGTGGCCTTTCTTCGCCATCTGCTGCCACATAAAAGTGACGCGGAGCTGTACAGCGCCATCGGCTGCTTAAAACACAGCAAGACCCAATTCTATCGCCACTACCTGCACCACCTGGAACACAGTAGCGATCAGTTTGATATTGCCCCCGGGATCCCAGGGCTGGTAATGAGCGTATTTACCCTGCCCTCGTTCGATGTGGTATTCAAGGTAATACGAGACAAGTTTGGCCCCAGCAAAGGGATGAGTAGACAGCAGGTAAAAGCAAAATACCGGCTGGTAAAGCAGCATGATAGGGTCGGCAGGATGGCCGACACGCAGGACTTCGCTAATTTCCGCTTCCCTAAACGCCGCTTAAGTGATGCTTTATTGGCAGAACTAAGGCAAACAGCCCCCAGTAGCATCACTGAAACCCATGATCTGGTGATCATTAAACATCTGTATATCGAACGTCGAATGGTGCCACTCAACCTCTATCTGGATCAAGCCAGTGAATCACAAGCGAGCGCGGCTCTGATCGACTATGGCTGGGCGATAAAAGAGATGGCTGCCGCCAATATCTTCCCTGGCGATCTGCTGCTGAAAAACTTTGGTGTCACTCGCCATGGCAGAGTGATTTTTTACGATTACGACGAAGTTTGCTATCTCATTGATTGTAACTTCCGACGCATTCCAGAACCGCTGTATCCAGAACAAGAGATGCAAGCTGAGCCCTGGTACTCGGTTGCCGAGAATGACATATTTCCTGAAGAGTTTGCGACCTTTGTAACAACCCACCTTAAGCATCGGCAGGTACTTCAACAATATCATCCCAACTTATTCGAGGCCGACTGGTGGAAACAGGTGCAATCCAAATCACTACGCGGCCACTTTGAAGAGTTTTATCCTTACCCGGAGAGTTGCTGCTTTAAAAACCATAAAAAGAGCGAACTGAGCAGCGAATAAGGCCCCCTCTATTGCAATCCCCAGTGAGCAGGTAGATTATGTGCAAACGGTTTTTTTCGCGTTATTTATTGCCGTTCTAATTGACCATTAGCTTAACTAAGGGACTAGAGTGATGAGCCCCATCGCGCCGAATATTATTCTCTTTTACGATCATGATGCGCTCGCAGTGATTGTCGATGACATAGAGCGCCACTTCAGCGACAGTCCGCTATTCGATAGCGGATACAGGATCTCTCGTCTGGACAACCGTGGCCAAGGCAAAGCCAGCTTAGCCGACATCAAGGATGCTGGCATGTTTATGTTGCTAAGCATTGATCGTCAACCGGAGCAGGAAGCTGCCCCACGCAAGCGTTCGCTAACTGAATCTGCGCTCTACCAACATCTAAGTGTCGGTGCACAACGTTTAGTCGTACCGGTACTCGACGTTAAATTGCGAGCCAAAAACGCTGAGCACGACACCCTCGCGGATCCCAGCATCTCTACCAGCGCTCATTATCACCTCCGCCCACTGGTTCGCTCGGCTCATTCTGCAGATGAAATCATCCAGGATATAGAACGGATCCTCGGCAAGCACCTCGACAGCCATGAACAGGTATTGCAAAACCGCAATAGCCTACTGAACGTTGCGGGCTTAACCCCGGACACCGATGCCACAGGTAACCCATTACTTGCTCGGCAGCTGGCAGTTATTTTCGGCAACGCCCCGGATCCGGCTGATGATGAACAGCTGCTGGCTTCCAGTGACGGTGCCAACCTTAAATTAAACCTTCGCTGGGCAATGCGTAACCTGGGATTTGGTCATCGCAAAGGCGCTATCGCCAATTTGCGCCGGATCGTCAGTCTAGATGATGGCCACCTAACGGCTAACTTTTGGTTATCACGCTTACTGAGTGAAAGTAATCGCGATCAGGGAATATTGGACGAAGCCAATACACGCTCAAAGCTGCTGCTATCGCAACTCGAGCAATATCACAACGACTATCACCTGCTTCGCAGCCTAGGCCTTCTGCACCAGTCTCGCGCCAGTTTCCACCTTCATCAACACGATGAGTGTCAACGCCAACTGCGCATGGCAATGAAACTGGATCCCAATCGTGATGTATTAGCCGAGACGGTTCGTCGTACGCTACAAAAAATTATTCGCGACGGCGACATCCGCCTTAGCCACAATGATGATCATGTCGAACTGGCTGTTGATGCTCTAAAGATCCTCTATGTTCAGGATCACAGCTACTACTATCGTACTGTGAGGGCGCTCAGTGAAAGTTTTAGTCCTGAGCTTGTAAGTCAACTCACTCGTCAACTCGATATTCGCATTCAGAAAGAGGTATCACCGCTATTTCGCAGTGAAAACCAAGTCACCCTATTTTGCACCGATGAACTATCAAAACCACTATTGGCAGCGAGAGAAGCCAAACCGTTGCCCAGCTGGCAACAATATGAGTTGAGTAGAGACAGCGCGTTAAATCAGTTAACGCTGCTGCAGCAGATAGCCAGACACCAGCAATCAAAATGGCAACAACTCAAAAACGACGAACAGCGTTTAAAGCTGGAATCACAACAAGCCGCATTACTCCCTGATAAGATTGATCAAGGGTTGGCTGAGATGAAGGATTGTAAGCAATCACTGAGCTCGACACGCTTGGCGACGATTAGCTCCGTCGTTCTCGCCGTCATCTCTGTCACTCTGTTTTGGTTTCCCGCGCTCAGTACGCAACTGGCCAGTGTACCCTTCGTTATTTGTTTCATCCTGAGTGCTTTGTTTGCTATCCAGTGGCGACGCCATAGTGAACGTAAGGCAACATACGAAGACAAGTTACGAGATGCCGTTGCTGCCTTATCCAACCAGCTCGAAGCGGAAACCCACCCAAACCTTACTACGGATGGGTTATTTCAGCGTTTAGATTTTCTTGCCAGCCAACTGCGTGAACATGTTGCCGAAGAAAGTCGAGAATGTAATGAACGGCGACAACACCTGCATCAGCAAACCGGGCAATTTATGCTACTGGCGGATACCTTTGAAAGCTCGCTAACTGCCTGCGACAACAAGTTTAATCCGTTTGTGCATAATCAAGAGATCCGCTGGCAACCCTTAGCGTTGATGGCTGATGCCTGCCTGATGCCACCGGAGCTGCAAGCAGTCAGAGAGAGTCATGGCACGAATGATCAGGGGCTTTGTACCCAAGGCAGTAGCGAGGGGCTTAATCGTTGGTCTGTTTACTTTGAAGCTCAAATTGATGAACAGCGGTGGCAGCGTCTGCAGAGCCAGGAAAAACTGGCTATCAGCCAGCCTAACTTACGTCCGATTATCATGCCGAGCGTGGATAATATTATTAATTTCAAAGCCAAAACCGAAGAGATCCATTAACGTTATTAACCAATAAGCCATCTGAAAAACAAAAAAGGCAGCTATCAACTAGCTGCCTTTTTTATTGACAAGCATGCTATACCGAGAATCGACTAAGTAGAGAGTCCTGCTCTGCCGCCATGGTATTCAACTCTTCCGTGGTGGCTGCGATCTTCTCAATCTCCTCAAAGTTCTCATGGGAAACCTCTGAAACCACATTCACATTACGAGTGATCTCTTCAGCCGCCAACTGCTGTTGACTCGCCGCTTCGCTGATTAAATTAGCCATATCACGCACAGAAGACATGCTGCCCTGGATCTGCTCCATTGATTGGTTGGCATGTTCAATATGGTCGCGGGTGTTATTCATCTCACCGACGCTGGATGCCATGGTAGAAACAGCTTCCTTACTTTGACGTTGTAACTGACCGATGATGTTTTGGATCTCTTCGGTTGAACTGGCCGTTTGACTAGCCAACTGTCGTACTTCATCCGCAACAACGGCAAAGCCTCGTCCCTGCTCACCGGCTCGGGCCGCCTCGATCGCCGCATTGAGTGCCAATAGATTGGTTTTATCAGCCACTCCAGTGATCACTTCGACGATCTTGTTGATTTCACCACTTAGGTTATCCACTTGTTGAATAACCGAATTAGACTCATCTAAACGTTGCGACAGTGTACCTAAGATGGTGATGCTCTCTGCCATCACAGTACGACCACCATCCGCTTCAGTTTCTACTTCCAGCGTCCGCTCACGGCTTGCATCGGTATTTCTGGCGATCTCAGCCACCGCGCTTTCCATCTCGGTGATCGCAGCAGCAACCCCTTGAACTTCGGCATTCTGACGCTCCAATGCCGCACGGGTACGCAAAGTGGTATCGCTATTGTCAGCCGCAACTTGCGTTAAACGCGCCGAGGACTCGCGCAAGCGAGCGATAACTTCGTTCATATTATCAGCCAGCTTGTTCACCCAATCTGCCACCTGAGAAAACTCATCGCCGCCACTATGTTGAATACGTTGACGGAAATCTCCCGAAGCCATCAGATCCAACACGCGCATCACTTTGTTGAGCGGCACGCGGATCGCTTGTCCCATTAACCAAGCTACCACCAAGGCAACCGCCACGGCACCGATTAATGTCACCAAGGTTAATGTGATGGTAGTGGACACCGCGCTGGTCGCTTTTGCCTCTGCTCTAGCAGTGATATCTTGACTGTAATCAACCATGTCATCATAGAGAAAAAGATCGCCAACTAACTCATCCGCCATGCTATCGAGTGCGGCAGCTACCTGCTTCGAACGATTAACATTAGCAATATGTCGAGCAATAATTCCGTTGGGATCATTAACCGCGAAAAACAGCTGTTCCATCCCATCTTTCACATCGGCATTACCATCCAAACCCTCGACTTCATCCAAAATCGAAAGGTAGTAATCATCCAGCGTTACCGCATTAACCTTAATCCGATCCAACATCTCATTCATCTTGTCGATGTCGTCAGACACCAGCAGATTTGTCGTAATAAACTCCATCAACTCTAAAGTCGAATTGAAGGTATCCAATAAGCCTTGAATATAGCCATCATACGCAGCCATACTTGCACTGCCTGAATTAACAGCCTTCTTCGCGATAGAGGTCTTATAAAGGAAGGTGCTACGCTCTTCTGCAATCTGATCGCTCTCAATCAACACCTTGCTACGGTTTTCACGGATCATTTCTACACTCTGGGAATACTCATCTAGGCGACCTTTCAAGATACCCAGTTGATCTGAAACTTGAGAATGAGCGTAAACATCGGCGTGAGACGCCAAGCGATCGAGGCTAGCAAGATAACGTGATGATTCAGCTTCAATAGCTTGTATAGTAGCGCTCAAACTATCAGTGCTGTCGCTCAAAGCCACATTGTTCGCTAGTCGATTCAAGTCAAGCACATGGATCTTAGCGAGGTTGGCATCTGCAGTAAGTAGATTGGCATCATTGGTCACAGACGAAAAACTCGACTTCACACTATTCAGTTGAAGAAACGAGATGCCGCCGGCAATGGCAAACAGCAGAACCAACACAGCAAAAGCTAGATAGATGCGGTGGACTATTGATAGTTTATTCATGTTTTCACTCAGCAATAAAACAGGGCCAAAGGGGCTAGATGACTGTATTGCGACTTACTACTTCCTTATATCATTCGCTATTTTCTTAACTATTATCGACAGTTATGGATAAGAGTTTAGACGTTTCGAAAGAAGATCGCGCACTGAAATAAAATAAATGAGACAGATATGCAAACCCAATCCCAAAATATCCAGAAAAGAGCACTGCTCCTCGTAGCTCATGGCAGCCGCCGCCAAGAATCTAACCAAGAAGTGATCGCTCTGGGTCATGTCATCGCAGCGCATCAAAGTTACGCATTGTGCGAAGCGGCCTTTTTGGAGTTAGCCGCCCCATCAATAAAAGAGGGCTTTGAGCGCTTAATTGCTCTGAGAGCAACAGAGATCGATGTGATGCCCTATTTTCTGGCCGCAGGACGACACGTTGTTGAAGATATCCCTGAAGAGCTAGAAGCCTGCCAGCGAGCCCATCCTTCAGTGCCAATCAAGCTTGCTCCACACTTGGCAGCCGTTCAAGGGCAAATGGCGGAGCTAGTCATACAACTGATGGCAACAGCGAAACCCCTTGACCGACAGTGATAAAACAACGCTAAATACAGAGGTATGACCAGAAAAGGCTATCAGCGACATGACCCAAGTACTTGATCAACTCACCTCCTTACTGACATTAGAAGAGATAGAAGCGGGGCTTTATCGAGGACAAAGCCAAGACCTTGGCTTTCCTCAAGTTTTTGGTGGGCAAGTGATAGGCCAAGCTCTCGCAGCCGCTAAGCAAACGGTCGATATCAGTCGTAAAGTTCACTCTTTTCATAGTTACTTCTTATTACCAGGCGATGCGAGTCGCCCCATTGTTTACGACGTAGAGGTGATCCGTGATGGACGCAGCTACAGCACCCGTCGTATTAAAGCTATTCAATACGGCAAACCCATTTTTTATATGACGGCCAGTTTTCACCAAGAAGAAGCTGGCTTTGACCACCAAACAACAATGCCTAACGTAGCTGCGCCCGAGCAACTGGAATCCCAACAAGCCTTTGCAAAGCGACATCTGCATCTGTTGCCGGAAAAGATCCGCGATCAATATGCCTGTGAAATGCCTATAGAGATGCGCAGCGCTACGCCATTCAACCCACTGCAACCAGAAAAAATGCCAGCAGTGAGGGATGTATGGTTCCGAGCCAACGGCACGCTTCCAGATGATCCTCGCATGCACATGTACTTGCTGGCCTATGCATCTGATTTCAATTTTTTGCCAACAGCGGCACAACCTCATGGCGTGAGCTTTATGCAGCCCTCGATTCAGATGGCAACCATAGATCACTCAATGTGGTTTCATCGCGACTTCAGAATGGATGACTGGCTGCTTTATCACGTTGACAGCCCATCCAGCGGCGGTGGGCGCGCAGTCGTACGAGGCCAGTTTTTTGATACACAAGGGCGACTGGTCGCCTCTACGATGCAAGAAGGGGTATTTCGCCAACGTAAGTCGAGTTAAATCAACGATCGCTAACGCGATCTCGGCAATATATGCCTAAAGTTTAATTGAGATCATGCTCACCAAATAAACAATTATTTGACAAGCGTCACAATTTTTAACATGATGTCGCTCGTTTTAAGCCCTTAACCGTTTTTTGGAGTAGTTAATGAAGCGCGCAGTCATGACATTGGTTTTCGCAGCATCTATCACCACCGCAGCTCACGCGGATACCCTTGCCACCGCAAAGCAAGCGATTAGCGCAGGTAACTGTGACGCGGCGGTTAGCACATTAAATCAATTGGCTGGAAGCAAAGATGCTGCAGCAATGAATCAACTGGGCGGCATGTACCTGGTTGGTCAGTGTGTTGAAAAGAGCAACGACGAAGCAAAAGCTTGGTTCGAAAAAGCTGCCGCGGCAGGCTCACTGCGCGCACAAAAAATGCTGGATCGTTTGAACAAGTAATACATTGTTGAAAATGATTCGAAAAAAAACGCCCGCTGATAAGCGGGCGTTTTTGTTTTAAGAGCGAAATAGCATCACGGTTTATATAAGACCTTTACTGTTCCGTCGACATCCGCTTCATCGATGTAACCAACGGCGCCCGTATTCGCAGCCACCTTTTGTTTCACCTGATCAATTGAGGTCATCTGCGCAGGAGCACTGGCTTTGCCGGTAAAAATCAAACGCGACCAGTAGGACTGCAACTGCGATTCGCTTTTACCCGTCACCTTGTCATGAAACTCGATACGCAATGGGTTACCATCTTGCAGCTCAACCAACACCGCCTTGCCGCCCCCAGGAACACTTTTCATCTTGCCTAAAAACAACTTTTTGGCGTCAGATTTCGACAGTTCATCAGCTGCAGGATTACCGATAAGCACGACCGCAGATTGCGCGGAAAAGCTAGCCAAACAAAGGAGAGAAACTACCCATAATTTTTTCATTACTCACTCTCCCTAAAAGACCACATCGATCAGCACGGAGTAGATGAAGCTTTCATCATACTCGCCAGTGTTTACTGGCACTGGGCCAACCCCTGGAATATCAATTGTCCCGATGTTCCCCGATAATGCACCACTGGTGTCATCAAAATCATCGGTATAAGTCAGGTCAAACTTTACCGCTAAGTTCGGCATAAAGTCCCATCTCACACCGGCACTGGTTGTTCCACGCTCTACGTTTAACGCAGAAACCACACCAGGAATAGGGATGGTACGCTCACCATCATCTTTGCTCTCAACCCATGAAATCATTACATAGGGTGAAAACTGATTGTAACGATAAGTGGCACCGATATATGCAGAGTCGGTATCTGGATACTGGCCATCGACTTCAATACGGGTAAACTCCCCCATCACCATCCAGTCGCCATTATCCCATCTAGCACCAAGGCCATAAAACTCACCGGTCTTATCATCTAACCAAGGTACCGGATCAATATCCGTTTCTGAGTGAAAATAGCTGGCACGTAACGTCAACTCATCCCAATCATAAGTGGATGCCAAGCCATAAACCTTTTTAAAGTTAGTTTCCAACCCTAAGCGACTATCATCGGCATCAACAGTAGACTCACCAAAAATAGGCTGAAATGTGAGTGCTGATTCATCGAAATCAATGACGTGAATAACATCAAAACCGGTGAAAGTAGAAACCGGGATCACGCCATACACCTCCTCCGACGGTCTTGCCCATGGATAGGCATAACCTACTTCCAAATAATCGGAAAGCATATACAAAGGCAGTCTTAATTTGCCCCCACGTATAGTGGTAGCGTCATCAAATTGGTAGGAGAGAAAAGCCCACTCAGCTTTTAGATCCCAGTCTTGGCGACCTCTTGTCACAAGTTGCAAAGTGGCAGAGATATCATCATTAACATCATAACTGGTTTGTACTGCCAATATGCTGTCATTTTCAAAGTCAAAACCGTCGTTGTCATAGTCGGCATAGCCAGCATCATTACTTGCACGCCCCATACCAACGGTAGCAAAACCATTGACATTAAAGCGATTGAGCCAGCTATGAACTTGCCCCTGAGATTCCAACTCGGCGACTTTTTGTTCAAGCTTATCAATACGCGCTTGATCATCTTCTGCAAATGCTGATGGTGCGGCCAACACCGCAGCTATCAACACGGTAAGTGCTTTTAGTTTCATTTCATTCTCCAAACGGAAATAGGATGGGCGCTCTAACGGCACCTATGGTTTATCTACACCTTGAACTGATTAACCACTTGCGACAGCTGTTCATTCACATCCACAAGTGATTGGCTAACGCCCTCCAGCTCAGAGGTGCTACTCATCGCGTCCTGCGCCATCAGTTGGATCTCCTCAACATAAGTACGTATCAGTTCTGACGTCTGATTTTGCTCTTCTGTTGCTGCCGCGATCTGGTCATTAAGACCCGAGATCGCTTCTACTTGGTTAGTAATACTGTTGAGTGATGTTCCGGTGTGCTCTGCCTGCTCAACGCTGTGGCTTGCCATATCTGTACCCCGGCTCATCGATTCAACCGCAGACTTTGACGCGTTTTGCAGCTCTTCCAGTACCTGCTGGATCTCCTGCGTTGAATCCTGAGTGCGACTCGCCAACGAACGCACCTCATCAGCAACAACGGCAAAACCTCGGCCCTGTTCACCGGCACGCGCCGCCTCAATCGCAGCATTCAATGCCAGCAGGTTGGTTTGCTCAGCGATACCGCGGATGGTATCGAGAATGCTGCCAACGTTACTGGTGTAGCTTTCCAGCCGAGAGATTTCGCCAGCTGTCTTTTCGACTTCAACAGCCAACTCGTTAATAGAGCCAACACTTGCCTCCATCAATGTCAGTCCTTGACTGGAGTCACCGCTGGCTTGCGATGCGGAATTAGAGGCCTCTGCCGCATGCTCAGCAATATGACCAACACTGACAAACATTTCGTTTAATGCGCCGGTTGTCTGATCTATCGCATTGGTCTGAGAAGCGATATTGGCATTCGCCTGTGCACTGACCCGAGATAACTGCTCAGCCATATCACCTAATGATGACGCGCTATCCACCGTTTGTCGGATCAACCCCTGCAATTTGTCGACAAACTGATTGAAGTAGCTCACCAGATCAGCCAACTCATCTTTGCCGTCATAGTTAACCCGGACAGTTAAGTCACCATCACCGCTGGCAATCTCCTCTAGTGAACGACTAACCTGACGGATCCCTTTAGTAATGTTGGCAGACACAGACCAGCCAATCAGTAGAATCAAAATGACCGTCGCCACCCCCAGGCTGATAGAAAAGCCCAAGGTCCATTGGCTGGCTTGATTCGCTTGTTCAACACGCTCGTCTACAGCCATTTGCGCCTGGCTGCGAAACTCGATAAGTTGATTCTGAAGTTTTTCCAGGACAGCGTTGCTGGCTGCGGCTTGGGAGGCCATCTGCTCCATCGACACTGTGCCTTCAATCATGCCAAAGGCTAATGCTCTGGCGCTATTAAAATAGCTATTCAAATTTCTGGATATATCAGCTAATGCCTTACTGTCAGCGCCGTAGCCGTTCAACACCTCTAAACTTGCTTTCAGCGCAGCCATCTGTTCATCCGCGCCCTCCAACATATCTTCTTCGCCAATCATCACCGCCGTTCTCAGCCCTTCGGCCACTTGATTAACGGCAACAACGCTCGACTGAGCCTCCTGCAGGATCGGATACAAACGTTCTTTCAATTCAGACAATCGTTCTGAGTTATCACTCACATTGGTACTGATAACCGATAGCAACACCACAAAGCTTGCTACCGATACGCCGGTAATGATGGCAATTTTTTTACCAATAGAAAGTGTTTTAAGCAGATTCATAAAGACAACCCAACCTCGTTGCGTTAACAGCAGTAACAGATTTGTTATTCAGAACTTCAAAGCTCTATCGGCAAACCACCCTAAGAATATTAGGCAATATTTCGAAAATATGATGAAAATCGATGGAAAAGCACTAAGTTACGGGGAATAGTGTGAACCAAGACGAGCCGTACAAAACAGTGTTAAATTTTCTGACACACTTATTAACAATGCAAGACTATATAAGTTTTTTTGCAACGAGCCAGTCGTTAGTTTCGCTCAAAATCTGTGTGAGTGGCACCTGATCGTTATAACCAAATTGCTCCCTTGCTTTATGGCTATCCGCCATCACTTTTTTTGACACCATGGCAGCTTTTTCTGGCGTAATATCTGGCTCCCTGTTGGTCAGTGCTGCCAATGCCTGCTTGCAGTAACCAATCAGCAGTAAGAATGATGCAGGGATGACCTTGGCTGACAGTGGCACCCGCTGAAGCTTTGCGATCTGCTCACAGACCTCTTTCATCTGGTGGTACTGCCCACCAAGAATATAGTTTTCACCTCGTCGCCCCTGCTCATAAGCCGAAATATGGGCACGTGCCACTTCTGCCACGTGGCAGAAAGGGCCGCCGCCGGGAGGGATCCCTGGCAGCCTGTTGGTTTTGATCAAGCGAAACAGTTGCATCCAATTGTGTCGATCACCCGGCCCCATAATATGGCAAGGGTTGAGCACCACCGTGTCCAAACGCCCAGCGGCTTCAATCACCATTTGATCTGCGCAGCATTTGGTATGTAAATAGTTAACACCGCTGTTTTTACCTAGCTTCTGGCTTTGCTCATTAATGACGCCTTGATGAAAACCATAAGCTGAAATACTCGAAGTATAGATAAAGCGGCCAATACGTTGCCGTTCAGCCATTTTCAGTAACGCCCGCGTGCCATCAATGTTGATGCGGGTTTGCCTGTCATCATGGCGCCGCCACACACTGGTATCTGAGGCAACATGGAACAGGGCATCACAATGAGCTGGCAATGCTTCCTCAATGCTGTCGATATCCAGCAAGTCGGCTTCAATCCAAAAAACAGCAAGATCAGCAAGCGCACTGGTATCACTACTGGCACGTTTTAATGCGTAGACAGTCCAACCCGTATCGGTTAACTGACGCACCAAGTGACCGCCGAGAAATCCGGTTGCACCAGTCACAAAGGCGATCTTGCTCTCTGTCATCTCAATTCCTCTCGCAGCCTTAAACATCAGCACAGTCAATAAAACATTCAGAAAAAAGGCCAGTCAAAACCGGCCTTCATTTACTGCTACAAACGTGGACTACTCCTCCAACGTGCTGAGATCGCCCTCATCCTGCCCCAAGGCTCGGGCGCGCAATACTCGCCGCATGATCTTGCCTGAACGTGTCTTCGGTAATGCATCAACAAAAGTGACATCTTCCGGCTGAGCAATACGACCAAGCTCTGCCGCCACATGCGCTTTTAACTCCTGCGCCAGTTCATTGGTACCGGCAACGCCCTCTTTCAGAATGGCGTAAGTATGGATCGCATTACCTTTCAGTTCGTGGGGTAAACCGATAGCAGCCGCTTCTGATACCAATGGGTGACTCACTAACGCACTCTCAATTTCTGCGGTACCTAAACGATAACCGGAAACTTTGAGTACCTCATCCATGCGACCAATGACCCAAATGTAGCCATCATCATCGACTTTCGCCGAATCACCGGCTTTGTAATACTCCTTGTCGCCATAATCACCCCAGTAAAGATCGGCATAGCGTTGGTCATCCCCCATGATCGTCCGTGCCATACCAGGCCAAGGGTTCTTAATCACCAGCTTACCCTCTTCCCCTGCCGGCACTTCATCACCATTGTCATCCACCACACCAATCTCATTACCAAAAAAAGGCTTGGTTGCCGAGCCCGGTTTTAACGGGGTAATAGGTAACGGACAGATCATGAAACCACCGGTTTCAGTTTGCCACCAGGTATCAATAATCGGACAACGACTGCCACCAATCACGTCGTAAAACCAACGCCATGCTTCTGGATTAATCGGCTCGCCAACACTCCCCAACAGACGCAGGCTAGAAAGGTCATGACGCTTCGGCCACTGATCGCCAAAGCGCATCAGGCCACGGATCGCGGTCGGTGAGGTATACATCACGTTGATGCCATACTTCTCCACCATCTGCCACCAGCGATTGGGGTACGGGTAGTTTGGCGCACCTTCATACATCATGATGGTCGAGCCGTTGATCAACGGTGCATAGACGATATAGCTGTGGCCAGTGATCCAGCCGGGATCAGCTGCACACCACCAACGATCGTCAGGTTTAATGTCGAATGCCATACGGTGAGTGGTCGCGGTATAAACACTGTAGCCGCCGTGGGTATGTACCATGCCTTTCGGCTTACCCGTGGTGCCCGAGGTGTAGAGCACAAACAGCATATCTTCGGAATCAAGCACTTCCGTTTCACACTTAGGTGATGCGATCGGTAAGGCTTTCAAATCGTGATACCAGAAGTCACGCTCTGACTCCATTTCCACGTCCAGTTGGTTGTATTTAACCGTGATGCACACTTCAATTGTCGGCGAGCGCTTCATCGCTTCATTGGCGATCGCTTTCAAATTGGTCGGTTTACCCCGGCGCCAGCCACCATCCGCGGTGATCAATACATGACTGTTGGCATCGGCAATCCGCGCAGCAAGGGCCTCATAACTAAAACCACCATAAACGACCGAGTGAGCGGCACCGATCTTGGCACAGGCCAACATAGCAAACACCAGCTCAGGGATCTGCGGCATATAGATAGTAACGATGTCGCCTTTCTTCACCCCCATGCTTTTCAGCGTGTTGGCCATCTGGCTCACTTCACGGTTCAATGCATAGTAGGAATAACTGCACATCTCACCGGCTTCACTTTCCCATATGATGGCTAGTTTATTGCGGGTGGCATTATGCAGGTGGCGATCAATGGCGTTGTGAACAATGTTGGTTTTAGCACCACTAAACCATTTAAAAAATGGCTTATTGCTGTCATCCAACACCTTATCCCAGGGCTCATACCATTCAAGCTCATTGGCTTGTTCCGCCCAAAAACCTTCTCGATCTTCAATCGAACGTTGATACAGGCTGTCGTAATCTTTGATTGTGGCATTCGCTATCACTTCAGCAGACGGATGAAATAGCTCCTTTTTGTCACTCATTGCGCTTCTCCCAGTGTTTGTTCGCTAGTGCGATTCTTTTCGTTATAAATTTTTGTCTGACTACCTTATGAGAAAAAAGTGAGGCCATGGCACTACCAGTATGATTATTGGTTCAAGGTGTGATCTATTTCGCTCTTTTTTTAGCCACAGCCAATAAATAGCGAAAGACAACCTAAGAGAAGCCTAATTCATTGTTCTTAAATGAGATCCGCCCTAAAGTAATGTCATCACTTCGTAACCCACTGGCATCATGGCACCCGTTTTCACCATATTACTGCCCGTCTTTCTGATGATATTGATTGGCGGCTGTCTCGGACGTTTTGCAGGTTTTGCCGAGCACCATTACAAAGGGATCGCTGCGCTCACCTTTAATCTGCTGGTGCCCGCCTTACTATTTAACGGAAGCTTGCATACCCAGTGGCCTTCGTCCATTCCATGGGGACTGTTTGCCAGCTATTACCTGCCCCAATTCATCATCTTCACCATCGCCTGGTTTGCCTGTGGCTATCGCCTAAGTCATCCACAACGCGCCTGTGTGGCGCTGGGGTCAACCTACTCCAACAACGTACTGATAGGGATCCCTGCGGTATTAGCTGTATTTGGTGAACCCGGTATGGCGCCGGCATTTATGATCATCGCCTTTCACAGTGCGTTGCTATTTACCATCAGCGGTATCGCTCTGGAGCTAGGACGAAGCAACACGGCTCATTGGCGACTGTTTTTTCGTGCACTGAGGAAGACCCTCACCACCCCCTTAGTCGCTTCTTTGCTGTTGGGGTTTGTTGCCAACGGCATGGGGCTGATGCTACCAAAACCAATTCAGCAACTTCTTAGCTGGCTTGGGGACGCCGCGATCCCCTGCTCCTTGTTGGTATTAGGGATCGCTATCAGCAAATACTCCCTAACAGGACTCGGACCACGGGTGCTAATTATGAGCTTGCTCAAAGTCGGCTTAATGCCGGTACTGGTATGGTGGTCGGTAACTTTCCTATGGCAGCTCGATTTTTTAGACGGTGCTGTTGCCGTGCTACTGGCAGCAACGCCGGTCGGAGTCAATGCTTACGCCTTCGCCCACCAGCATCAGCAAAGCGAAGCTGAAGTGGCAGCCGCTGTGCTTTTGTCTACGATAGTAGCAAGCATCAGTATGAGTGCTTGGCTGGCGTGGATGCTGTTACCAAATACCTGACAGGGGGTCAGTGCTTACTCATGGCAACGACAGATATCTACTTGGTGCGGCACGGTGAGACAACATGGAACCAAACACATCGACTGCAAGGTCACTTAGACAGCCCCTTGACTCAGCGCGGCAAACAGCAAGCAAAACAAGCTGCTGAGCTGCTGAAAACCACCTGTTTAGCTGCAGTGTATAGCAGTGACTTAGCCCGCTGCAGTCATACCGCTCAATGCATAGCTGCGCAACATAAACTGCCCTTGACCACGCTCAGCGGACTCAGAGAGCGCCATTTTGGCCCACTGCAAGGGATGCAGCTGACCGATATGGATCATCATCAGTTAGCACTATGTAATCTGCATGTGGATGGCTCTCCCGATGCTGCTCCGCTCGGCGGCGAAAGTGTCAGAGAGGTCTGGCAACGTAGCCAAAATACTCTCGCTGAAATCGTCAAGCCTCATGTGAATCAAGCCATAGTTGTCGTCACCCATGGTTCGGTTTTGGCTATTTTGTTACAAGGCCTGGCCGCTAAACCACTGCATCCGGTGCGCACCGGATATTATGAGAATGGCGCTGTCGTTGGCTTACAGTGGCAACACTGAGTCAGCACACGGTTCATACCTGTTAATAACTTGTTGTCTCCAGCAATATGCCGGATAATCTCGCCACCAATTCGTTGTGGCTAAGTAAGCGATCGATAACCACAGCGGTAACGATGGTGCCATACAGGCTTAAAAGGGAACGCGGTGCAAAACCGCGGCTGTACCCGCAACTGTAAACAGAACGCTGCACACTCGCCACTGACCTCCAAGGGTTGGGAAGGCGTGCAGTCAGAAGCTGTGAGCCAGGAGACCTGCCATCCGTTAAAACTGAACCTTGTATCACGCAATAGCGTGATAACACCTGAGCGGGTTACTCAGGGCAGTGTTTACCGGAACCAGATCTATAGCTTTCAATTCCGGTCAACCCGCCTAAAAATCCGCGCTCAATAATGGAAGCAATGTGGCGCATATCCAAGCTAAACATCTGTATCGACCTCAGCATCACAGGCGATACCACTGATGCCCAATCAAGAGCAACCGCTGGTGCAGGTGGACGCCCTTGGCTGGCAAGCTGATGGTCGCCATATTCTGCAACAGATAGATTTCCAGATTAGCCGTGGCACATTTGTTGGCTTGATCGGGCCAAATGGCGCAGGCAAATCCAGCTTGCTACGATGTCTATATAGAGTAAATAAACCATCCAGCGGTCAAGTACGCCTTAACGGTCAGAATTTATGGCAGCACTCGGCGCGCACCGTTGCGCAGCAAGTGGCTGTGGTACTGCAAGAAACCACCGGTAACTTCGGCTTGCGATTGCGTGATGTGGTACGGATGGGGTTAACTCCCCATAAAGCCGCATTTGCATTGGATAGCCACCATGATCTGCAACTGGTCGATGATGCCATTGAACAGGTGGGTTTAACGGCATTAGCACAGCAGCCCTTTGAACATCTGTCTGGGGGCGAGAAACAGCGCGCGCTGATCGCCCGCGCTATTGTGCAGCGTCCTAAGCTGTTGCTGATGGACGAACCAACCAATCATCTCGATGTGCGTTATCAAATTCAGGTATTGGAGCTAGCCAAACACTTGGGCATCACTGTGATCGCATCGATCCACGATCTGAATTTGGCCAGCGCCTTTTGTGATCAGCTGTTGTTGATCGATCAGGGCAAACTGATTGGCCAAGGAACCCCTGACGAAATATTAACCGAACGCATGCTCGGTGAGGTATTTGGAGTCTGCAGCAGTATCGATCAACACCCGGACCATGGTCACCCGCGCATTACCTACCACTATGGCTACTTAACCGCAAACAATAAGCCACCGGGAGGTGACCATGCCTGAGCAGTTATGGCAACGGCCCGCCTTTCGCTGGTTGGTAATAATGGCGCTACTGCTATTTGCATTAGCAACACCGCTGTTCGCAGCCAGCTTCGGCGCTGCCCAGATCGATGCAGCAGATGTGTGGCATGCTCTGTGCCATCATTTGGGGGGCAGTTGTGATGTCAGCGCGATCAAACAGCGTATCGTTATCGATATTCGCTTACCTCGGGTCATTTTGGCCTTTGTTGCCGGCGCGGGGCTAGCACTGTCTGGAGCGGTATTACAAACCGTCACTCGTAACCCGTTAGCTGACCCCTACCTATTCGGCATCTCTTCTGGGGCTTCGCTGGGGGCAGTGATCGTCATTGCTGTTCTAGGTATAGGCCATGGCATCGGTCTCCCCTTGGGGGCCTTTTGTGGCAGTGCTCTGGCCGTTATCTTAGTGATGGCGATGAGCAGTCGCTCCGGTCCGGGACAAGTGGAGCGCATGCTACTGGCGGGCGTGGCCACCTCATTTATGCTCAGTGCCATGACCAGCTTGGCACTCTACACCAGCGATCCTCAGGCCACCGCATCGGTGCTGTTTTGGACCTTAGGCAGTTTTACCCGCGCCAGCTGGGATAATATATGGCTGCCGGTCGTTGTCACCAGCAGCTGCTTACTGCTTTTTATCGGCTTCAGCCGGCAGTTAAACGCCATTTTAGCGGGCGAAGAGAGCGCACGAACCTTAGGTGTCAATGTCGCCCGCCTGCGCGTGGTGATGTTGCTGCTCAGCTCCTTAATCACTGCCACACTGGTGGCCTATTGCGGTGGCATCGCCTTTGTCGGCCTGATGATCCCTCACCTGGTACGCATGTTACTAGGCGTTAATGTACTGCGCAGCCTGCTAGCCACTTGCTTGGCCGGGGGACTATTTATGGTTTGGATCGATGTGCTGGCGCGTAAACTGCTACCGGGGCAAGAACTGCCTGTCGGCGTTATCACCTCGGCACTCGGTAGCCTGTTTTTCCTGATTATTTTACGTCGCCGCAGCGCAGGCATGGGGAGTTAGGCTTTGACCACCAGACAATCCTTCTCTGCCCCAGCCCCAACACTGATGGTGCAGGGGACGACATCGGACGCAGGCAAAAGCATCACTGTCGCAGGGCTTTGTCGCCTGTTTCAGCGGGCAGGCGTCAAGGTCGCGCCATTTAAACCACAAAATATGGCGCTCAACAGTGCTGTCACCGCCGATGGTGGTGAAATAGGTCGCGCGCAAGCGTTGCAAGCAGAAGCCTGCAAGCTTGCTGCTCATACCGACTTTAACCCGGTGTTGCTAAAGCCCAATACGGATATCGGCGCCCAGGTGATCATTCACGGCCATCCGGTTGCAGATATGGATGCCACTGATTACCACCAGTATAAAACCGTGGCTATGTCTGCGGTGCTGAGTTCATATCAGCGATTGGCTGAGCAGTATGAATTGATCCTGGTTGAAGGGGCTGGCAGCCCTGCCGAAATCAATCTACGGGATAGAGACATCGCCAATATGGGGTTTGCCGAAGCGGTGGATTGCCCGGTGATTATTGTTGCCGATATTGACCGTGGTGGCGTATTCGCCCACCTCCACGGAACGCTGGCCCTGCTATCCCCTAGTGAACAGGCCCGCGTCGTTGGTTTTGTTATCAATCGCTTTCGCGGCGATATCAGTTTGCTGCAATCGGGTCTGGATTGGCTGGAACAGGAAACAGGCAAGCCGGTACTCGGTGTCATCCCCTATCTGCATGATCTGCAACTGGATGCAGAAGACGCCATTAACGCCGCGCAGCTGAAAGAGCAAGCCCAGCTGCGAATTGTCGTTCCCGTGTTGCCCAGAATAAGTAACCATACCGATCTGGATCCCCTGCGCTTAAACCCTGCCGTCGACCTTATCTGGATAAAAATGGGGGATGCCATGCCTGCGGCAGATCTGGTGATCCTACCCGGCAGCAAATGCGTGCGTGACGATCTGGCTTTTTTACGTCAGCAAGGGTGGGATAAGGCGATCGATAAACACCTGCGCTACGGCGGTAAAGTGCTAGGGATCTGTGGTGGCTTCCAGATGTTGGGACAACATATTGCAGATCCCAACGGCATAGAAAGTTCCCCAGGAACGAGTGCTGGCTTGGGTTACCTGAAACTGGAGACAATCCTGACGACAGCTAAAACCCTGGAAAACCGCTCAGGGCAGCTGCAACTCGACGAACATCAGGCAGCAGTAAAGGGGTATGAAATACACGCAGGTGATAGCCAAGGGGCAGCGCTTTCAAGACCACTGATGACACTCAATGGTCAACCGGAAGGGGCGATCGATGAGGATAATCAGATCATCGGCAGCTACCTGCACGGATTACTCGATCACCCAGCCGCCTGTGCCGCCGTACTCTCCTGGGTTTGTGGTCACACGCTGGCCACGGTAGATGTTGATACACTGCGCGACCAGGAACTTAATAAACTTGCCGACGCCTTCGAAACACATTTAGATTTAACCCGGTTCAACAGCTTCCTTTCCATTGACACACCAAGCCTTCAGGGAACGAACAGATGATAAAAACAACACTGGCTCTATTGGCCATCTCCACATTTTCACTCACCGCCTATGCCGCGACGCCACAGCGCATTATCGCCCTGTCTCCCCACGCAGTTGAGATGCTCTATGCCATCGGTGCCGGCGATAAGATCATCGCCACAACAGAGTATGCAGATTACCCGGAAGATGCATTATCGATCCCTCGTATTGGTGGCTATCACGGCATACAGCTCGATCGGGTGATAGAACTAAAGCCCGATCTCATCGTGGTATGGCAAGGTGGAAATCAGCCCGGTGATATCGAACAACTCAAGCGTATGGGTTATCCCATCTACCACAGCGAACCGAGCAAGCTGGAAGAGGTTGCCAACGAAATGGAGCAGCTTGGCGAGATGCTTGGCTATCAAGAGCAAGCGCATGCAGCGGCGACCGCCTACCGCCAACGCATGCTGGGACTAAGACGAGCCTACAAAAACCAACCGCCAATCAAGGTGTTCTATCAGCTATGGGGCACCCCGTTAATGAGCGTGTCGAAACAGAGCTGGATCCATCAAATGATCGACCATTGTGGCGGTGTCAATGTAATGGCCGAGGCGAAAACAGCCTACCCGCAAGTCAGCTTAGAGCAAGTTCTACTGAGCGAAGCCCAGGTGATCGTGCACCCAGATGATCACGGCAGTAACAGCGCGACCGATTTCGATTGGCAAGCTTGGCAGGAACTGCCAGCCGTAAAACATCAACAGATCTATGGTATTGATGCTGATCTTTTGCATCGCTTCTCACCTCGTGCGCTGGATGGCATGCACAAGCTGTGTGAATCACTGATGACGGCACGCAGCCGTTACACAGTAAAAGGCGACGAATAAAGAGAAGAATTCAATCGATTAGAAAATCGGTTAAACAACAGGTTTGGGCGACACAGTTTCAGCCACTGATGTCATTCGGGAAGCCGGTGAAAATCCGGCACTGCCCCCGCAACGGTAACTGAGATCGATGATCACAGAGTCCGGAACCGACCCAAGCTATTTTGCGGCAGGTAAGCCGTTACACATTGAACCTGACGCGGAGGGCGTCATTTATGAGGAAAACAATGCACAACACGTTTCGAACCACAACAAACAAAACCCCTTGGTACCAGGTTTGTCTGCTAACACTGGGCGGTATTATCAGCAATCATGCGGTGGCAGACGAAGTGCTGCCAACGGACGAACAACCCGTTGAACACATCATAGTCACCGCCAGTCGAACACCACAAAATGTGGATCAGGTGATGGCCTCGGTCGAAGTGATCACCCGTGATGAGATAGACAAGCTGCAACCAAAATCACTGGCCGATCTATTAGCCACTGTCGCCGGTTTGGACGTTGCCCGGCAAGGGGGCGCAGGTCAACAAACCTCGTTGTTTACCCGCGGTACCGGCTCTGACCAAACTCTGATCCTGATCGATGGCGTTCGCAGTGGTTCCGCTACCCTTGGCAACAAAGCGATCGAGAACTTGCCCATGGCACAGATCGAACGTGTCGAGGTGGTGAAAGGGCCAAGAGCCTCGATGTGGGGATCCGATGCGATTGGCGGCGTGATCAATATTTTTACCCGTCGCATGAGTGCAGGTGAATATCAGTTAGGTGCCGAAACCGGCAGCGACTCATACGTCAGCGGTGATGGTCAGATAGGTGTTGGCTACGATGCTGGTACCACCACCATCAGCCTGAGCGCCGAAGATAGCCGTGGCTTTGATGCCCGTGAAGATACAGAGTTTGACGACGACGGTTACGATCGCTTATCTGCCGCGATCCGCGGTGATTATCGCGTCAACGAGCAGATCGTCGTTGACTGGATAGGCCAGGTTGATGATGGCAGCAACGACTATGACAACAGCTACGGTGCCAACAAGAATGATTACGATAATTACCTTTGGCAACTGCGAGGTAATTACCAAACAGAACAATGGCTAAGTACCTTCGCCTTCTCCCAAACTCGGGATTACAACAAGAACTATGGCAACGGTATTGCCAAAGGCGACGGCGACTTCTTTGAAACACGTCGTAAGCAAGTAAGCTGGGTTAACCACTATCAGCTATACAACCCGTTCACGGTTTCTGCCGGTGTTGATTTTTATCGCGAAGATATCAACGCCAACACCGACTATGAGGAAGATTCCCGCGACGTATCGGCGATCTTTGGCAACGCCCTGTTTCAAGATCAAAAGTGGATCGCAGAAGCAGCCATTCGCTACGATGATGTCGAAAATATCGACTCAGAAACCACTTACAATGCCAGCATCGGCTATAACGTGACAGACAAACTGCTGGTAGCGCTCAATGCAGGGCACAGCTTCAAGGCACCGACTTTTAATGATCTTTATTATCCGGAGTCATTTGGTTCGAAAGGCAATCCAGATCTAACCTCTGAAACTGCCGACAGTTATGAACTCTTGCTGCGTTCAAGCTATGCCGGCATCAAAGTGACCGCCAGTCTCTACTACACAGAGATAGACGACCTCATCGAATGGGTCTGTGACGAATTCTGGAACTGCAGTCCAGAGAACATCAACGAAGTGAAGATCACCGGCGGAGAATCCACTGTTAACTTCAGTACAGCCGGACTCGATCACCGAGCCACCTTGAGCTACGTTGATGCAGAAGATCAGGCCACAGGCTCACAATTAATTCGTCGCGCTCGGAAAACAGCCAGTTATCAGGTGAGTTATGATTGGCAAGATTTTGAGCTGTTAGGCCAGTATGAGTATCACGGTGAGCGTAGCGATGCCGGGCAGCGTTTAGATGACTATCAGCTAGTCAATATCGCTCTAGCATATTATGTCACGCCGAGCTGGACCATACGGGCGAAAGCCAACAACCTGTTCGATGAAACCTACCAAAATGTGCTGGGCTACAACACCCCTGGCAGTGAGTATTTTGTCGGCGTCTCGTATCGCGGCTTTTCACTGTAATTAGCAGTGTTCGCTATATAGCTACAGAATGAACGGGCCAGATAGTGGCCCGTTTTTTTCGCTAATATACCTGACCATAAGTTCCGCTAACCCGGTGACTCCCCCTCTTATAGCCTCACCAAATACTGCTGGCTCTCACTTCCCCCTCTTCTCGCCAGGGATGATCAACTTAGTTCCCCTTATGACAGCCGATTAACTATGCTTACAGCTGAATTACGACAGTCAATCTGTGGGTGGTATTCAATGTTAAAACAAATGATTAGTGTCTCAATCATCTTCTGCGCCTTGGTTATAGCTGGATGTAATGAAGCGCCAACGCCTCCTTCACCCACAACCGAGAAAGCCAAACCCTTTCGGGTGCTACTGGTAATGAAGTCGTTGGTGAATCCGTTTTATATTGAGCTACAACGTGGCGCAGAGCTAGCCGCGGCAGAGAGCGGTATTGAGCTGATCGTCAAATCAGGCACCAATGAGACATTGGTGCCACAACAAATTGATATTATCGAACAGCAACTGAAATTAGGTGTCGATGCCATTGTTATTGCGCCTGCTGACTCTGTTCGCATTATTCCGGTACTCAAGCAGGCGATACAAAGCGGCATTAGCGTGGTTAACATTGATAACCGTATCGACCAGGATGCGCTGGCGCGTAGCGGTCTTGAACCGATCCCATTCGTCTCCGTGGATAACCATCAAGGGGGGTACTTGGCGGCCGAGTACCTTAGTCGTGGCGTCGAGCAAGCAGCCTCGGCACTGATTATTGAAGGCCCCCGCGCCGCCGAAAACGCCCGTCAGCGGAGAGACGGCGCCCGCCAAGCATTCGACGAAGCAGAGCAGATCACCGTCGTCGCCTCGGAACAGGCAAACTGGCACCTTGATCAGGCCTACGCAGTGATAAAAAGGGTGCATGCGCTGCATCCGGATCTGTCTCTGGTGTTCTGTGCCAATGACATGATGGCTCTGGGCGCGGCTCTTTACCTGCAGGAAAACAATCTGCAACAGATAAAGATTGCTGGGTATGACAATGTGCCCGACGCCCGCTCGGCCATAGAACAAGGGTTAATGGTTGCCACCATTGATCAACAGGCTTTCCAGCAGGGGTATGTGGGCGTGCAAACCGTTGTAAGCTTATTGAATAAGCAAAAGGTAAAAGATAGCGTGTTAGTTGACGTCAAACTGATCACCACAACGGAACTGTAACACGATGATCTCAGGGCCAGCCTGGTTCAACCGACTGCAAAACAGGTTACTTACCTATATGGCGGTCGCAACCTTGCTGCCTTTAATTGTACTAGGCGGTGTCACTTACCAGCTCTCCGTCAATGGGCTAACCCAACAAGCAGAAACACTGACTCAAGAACTGATTGAAGAACGTGCCGCTTCTGTTGCATTAATGGCAACCAATACCGAAAGGCTCGCTAACCGCATTGCCCAAAATGACGCGGTAGCAGAGCTATTGCTGCGAACACAACAGCAAACAGAGTTAAGCCGTATCGAAAAACTCAAACTGCAGTCAAGAATCGAAGCGGAGCTCAGCTCAATGATCCGCGCCAATGATCTGCTTGCGGTTGAAATCATCACCGATGATTCGATATTCGGCGTAGGTGACGTTGCCGCTGACGGCACCTACGACACCGCGCTGTTTACGAATTGGTTGCAGCAATGTCAGCAGCGCGAGCAGGTACTGTGCTGGCCGGGAATTGAGCACAACACACATATCCAGTCTCCCTACGGCTTAGTCTTACCCGCACTCTATTCGCTAAAAGAGTTTGATGAACAGTTGGTGGCCTACCAAACCGTTGGTTTTCTGGTACTGAAGTTCTCGATCAGCGCACTCTATGATTACACCCACTCGCAAAACCAAGACTGGATGTACCACATCATTGTCGATCAGAAAAACCGGATCATCTATCACCCATCACAATCCAAAATTGGCCAAACATTAGCTCTGAACACAGCAGCAAGCGATGACACTGCCCGCTTTCAAGCCACGCTCTTCAACGCATCCGAGCCACTAGAGCGCCACTTAGAAACAGAGATCACCAATATGGGCTGGCGTACGATAGGTGTCATACCGCAGTCTCGCCTGCAGACCAACGCGCGCCTTATCAGCCAGCTCACCATAGGTTGTATCGCTTTTTCTCTACTGCTGATGATACTGGCGATGCTCTATATTGCGCGCCGGATCATTTTACCAATACGCACCGTCACCGAAGCCAAACCCAATAGCGAATCAATGCATCCCATTACCACCCAATACTCCATTCAGGAGATCAACCAACTGGTGCAATGGTTCAATGACTACACCAGTATCGTCAGTAATGAGCGCACTCAACAGCGAGAATTAAAACGAGCCTACGACACCCTGCAGCAAACACAAAAACAGCTGATTGAAAGTGAAAAGATGGCAGCGCTGGGTAACTTAGTGGCAGGTGTTGCCCATGAGATCAATACACCGCTAGGCGTAGCGATCACGGCATCCTCCATGGTGCTGGAAAAAACTGAGATACAGCAACGCAAACTGGCAAATGGAGAACTGAAGCGTAGCGACTTGGATCACTACTTTAACGATGGCCACCATGCGCTTAACCTCACCCTAAATAACCTGCATAGGGCAGCACAATTGGTACAGACCTTTAAACAGGTAGCCGCAGATCAACACCAGGAACATAAACAGGAACTTCTACTTCAGAAAGCGATCTCAGACGTCTTTGTCAGTTTAGGACCACAGTTTAAGCGCTTTGATGTCACCACCCACCTTAACTGCGATAAGAGTCTGAAGATCACCAGCTATCCGGGGATCGTATGGCAAGTGATCTCGAACCTAATGACCAACTCCTATAAACACGGGTTTCACCCTAAGGACAAGGGCGAGATCAGGGTCGATGTCGAAGCGGCGGAAAGCTGGGTGATTGTCACCTATCAAGACAGCGGCCAAGGTATTTCACCACAGGATCTACCGCATATTTTTGATCCCTTTTTTACCACCCAACGCAACCAA
The DNA here is from genome assembly GCF_003336225.1 of Corallincola holothuriorum. Taxonomy (NCBI): domain Bacteria; kingdom Pseudomonadati; phylum Pseudomonadota; class Gammaproteobacteria; order Alteromonadales; family Psychromonadaceae; genus Corallincola; species Corallincola holothuriorum. The sequence goes on along the minus strand of NZ_QPID01000002.1, from coordinate 419,574 downwards.
GGCGGCACCGGCTTAGGCCTGAATATCGTGTATAACCTGGTAACGCAAAACCTTGGCGGCACGATTCGTTGCGATAGCAAACTCGGTAGCGGCGTGGCCTTTACCATCAACCTGCCCTATATCGCGCCTTAGCTTCAATGGGTGATCACAACAAAAAACGGGCTAACCAGCCCGCTCTTTTACTCTGTATTCGCCCATTAGAATCGATAACCGACACTGGCCATATAAACCCAAGGGTCAATGTCGACACTCACACTGCTTTTAGCGCCGCCCACTTTAAAGTCGGCATCCGTACTGATATCGATATAGCGCACCTGCGCATTGACGAACCAATCTTTATTGATCGAATAATCAGCGCCCAGCTGTGCCGACCAACCGAAAGAGCTATCCAGATCCAAGTCGCTGAACCCCTGCTCTTTACGACTGCCACTAAACTCTTCATCGAAGAATACGGTGTAGTTGAGGCCGACCCCCACATAAGGGCGGAACACCGACTCGCTAGTACCAAAGAAATACTGCACAGAAAGCGTCGGTGGTAGATGACTGACTTCAGCCAGCTTGCCATCGCCCAACCCTAACTGCGACTTTTCCAGATCAACATCATGGGTAAATGGCGTTGCCGCCAGCAGTTCAACGGCAATATTGTCGGTAAACATATAGGCGAAGTTAAGACCGATCTGGGTATCATCATCTACCCCGATCCCCATATCGGTTGACCCCAAGCCATCGACATAGACATTACCGGAACTATCATCAGGTGAGACATTAATGATACCGCCGCGTACTAACCAGTCTCCCGCCTGGTGAGCTTGTGCCGCAAGAGGGGACATGAGAACTAAACCGCAGAGAACAGAAGACGCTATTTTTGTTTTCATCGTGTTAACCACTTGTTGTTATTTCGATGAAATTATCTAGCGGCTAACAGGTGGAGCTCTTGATCTAAATCAATTGATGCAGATCAATTAACGAGCGCAATCACAAAACATAACTCTGACATCTATATTCAACGACTTAACCTCAACCGATTAAGCGAGGCTAAGTCGTCGCATAAAACAGGACAAATAGTGCCCCTAATTTAACTCATCACTTTTCCAGTATTTTGCGCCTTTTGCCGTAGCCTGAATTGCTAATCCCGCCTCTGTCAGCTGGTACACGGTAACATCACCAAATTTTGCACCACCGCTGGCTTCGCCCCCCTTATCTTTAGTCTTTGCTGCGGCATCAGCTTCACCACCAAAAACCCAGCCATCATCAATAAATGAGTTCAAGGCTTTCTGAGTATGGAAAACAAACAACACTCGGTAATCCTTAGCGCCTAGGCCAAGGCCAATACCGCCCTCGCCCATCTCCATATAGGTGACTTTCCCAGTCGAATTGTTTTTAGCCATGCCGTAGCCACCACCACCAGCGACAAAAATCACGTTGACTTGAGCATTTGAAAAAGTAGCGTAACCCGCAGCAGAACCCATAAGTTTCTTCGCCGCAGGTTCCTGTTTGTATACGGCGCTGATAACTTCCTGATTCATTTTTTGAATCTCCGCTCGCTGCTCTGAGGGGTTTGAACCTTTTGCAGAACATCCCACAAGAACCATAGCTATCAATATTGAAAGTACTTTATTCATTGCTTCACCTTTTATCGGGATTTAAGTTAAGAGACAGACTCTTGCAAAAAGCATAGTCAAAAATTGAGTATCTCCTTAACTCTACTCAAAGAAATTCAGTAGCAACGACTTGCTAATTTTTTATCGAACACAATCTCACAAGGTCACTGACTCAGCAGCCGGGCGCTATTGCTTAGCTGTATCTGCAACTCAGTCATAGGCATGACAACAAAGCGGTCAAAAGTAATTTCACTCGGCTGCGCTGTGCTTTGCAGCTGTTTATCTAATAGTGCTAGGTCTTGAACACTTAATGGTAGCGGTAGTTCATTGGGCTGATACAAGGTGCCGATTGGGTAGTACAGCCCAGGCGTGGTGGTCATTTCTATATGTGCGCCCAATACAGCGCTGACTGGATGGGTTTGAGTGAACTGATACAGCCGATGCACACTGTCGCGATAATCCTGCCAGTGCTTTACATAGATCAAACCGGGATAAACGGTATCACCAGTCAGCAGCCACTGGGTTTGTGGATCATAGATGGCGATGGATTCTTCCTGGTGGCCCGGTATCGGGAATACCGCCAGATTCCGACTCCCCAACTCGATATTGGCCTCGCCCTGCGGCCAGCTATCAAAACCAAAGAACTGGGTCATGGGTTTAGCTTTGGGAGATACCAAAGTCACCTCTGACACTCCTTCAAACTGAGCATCTCCAGCATAATGATCGCTATGACTATGGGAATGAATCACCAGCCATGGCTTCGACTCGCCCTCTGAGTGTTCAGACACCAGTTGTTTAACCGTTTGATACAGGGGCAATAAATCAGTGTCATCGCTAGGGCCAGTATCCACCACTAGCACTTTCTCTTCACCTATCAGCAAATAAACAAACGGCGCTTCAAAGCTGATGCACTTGTTGACCCGAAGGATATAACTGGTGGCACTGTGCTGATAGACATCAATCGCGCTGTAAGGCGCAGCAGAACACGCCTGCTTACCATCTGCCCACTCTTTTTCCAGCAAGGGTTTTACAGAATTTGGAAAATCGGTTTCAGAGTTGCGTTGGTCCGCAGTGATTTCAATGCGTGCATCCAATTTGGGTGGGGCACTGCAGGCGGTAAGTAGTAAGGCCATTATCTGCACCAAAAATGTCAGGCTGAGAGTTTTCATTCTAATCCTTCGATATCACTCATCTGGTTCGCGATCAGAATACCGATAGCCTGCCCAACGAGTGATTAAGAAACGTAACAAAACGCTACACGTATTTTTGGCTACAACGGTAAGTATTGGTTAGCAATAACTAGGATCTGTTTTAGCGGTTGAACTTAAACTGATAATCTTTAATCTTGTTTGCCTGAGAACAACATAAGTTCAACTATGTTTTGCCACACTAATGCAGCGAGGAACGCCATTAGTTATCACCCCAAAGGACTTTTCAATGATTCGATTTCTCTTTACCCCCCTACTTCTATCCTGTGTTTTTCAAACCTTCGCAGCAGACAACCAGCCAGAAACTAACCCCTTAGTTACCAGCGGTATTTTCACCCGGGTCAACCCTGGTGAAGTGATGGCACATCTGGATGAGGAGTCAGAAAAGTCACCGCTCTATATATTCATGGGATTAGATGGCAAAGGCTGTGTTTACTGCGCTAACTCACAAAAGATGCTCGAAGGGATGACTGATCAGTTCGATCTTGGCTATCGCCATATCTATGTTGGTTTTAACAGCCTGAGAGAGATAAACGACTACCCGGAACTAAAGCAAAAATTCTTTATTTCCGGACTTCCGGCATTTTACGTCTACTACGACAAACAGTTTGCAAATATGCATTCAGGGAGCTTTGGAACCGAAAAAGACGCAGAGAATTTCTGGAAGTTTGGCAAATGGAACATCCAAAACACTACCGGCTCAGTTTTTCACACAGTAAAAAGTGAGCCGGACCTTGCAGCCATGCAGTTTCATAGTGCCGTCACATTCTACCGATATGGAGGGGCCCGTGGATACAAAGCTCTTGCCATGACGGTATCGGGTTATAAGTTTAAGTTTGGCGAAGGCAGAAGCGAGGCCTCTCAGGAAGAAGCGGATTTGGCGGCGATGGATGACTGCAAAAAATACCAGCCAAAGCAGGCCAAAATGAAATGCAAGTTGGTCGCTTCAGGCAATCAAATAATACCTGATATTTTTAATCCGGATATTACCGAAAGACTTGCGCTATATATAAGCCTAAAAAAGAAATAGGCAGTTTATAACCAATAAAAAGGGCGCCGAAGCGCCCTTTTCTCATTAAAGCTTAACTTCGGTGAATTCAGTTTATTAACGCTTAACCTGAGCAGACACTCGGCGACAGAATCCAGCCAGCATGGCGAAGAGGATCATGCCGTAGCCGGTTGAACGGAACAGGCCGTCATCGTCATCATCGCTGTCAGAGCTAGGCGTGCCACTGTTATCAGAGCGCTCAGTCAGTGTCGCATCCACATACACCAAACCGTGATCCGAGCTGGTCACGCCGGGGCCTACCAGACGGTACAGCACGTCTGCACGGCCAGGCCAGAATACGGCGGTATGCTCAATCTCGAAACCGAAGATAGACGGCAACACGTAGTCAGCACGCATCTTCCAGTCAGCGGTATGCATCGGCGCATTTTCGTTGCCTGCATCGTTCTGTTCGCCACCCGTGCTCATTGGCGCCATGGTGCCATCAATATACGCACTTTCGGTCAGCAGACTAATAGGATCGCCTGTGGCATCCCCTTCCACCGACGAGGCATTCAGATCACCCATAATCACGAAGCGCTGACTTTCGCCCAGGCCACCTGTGTTGCCATTGTCGTCATAGATATAGTCAGACAGGCTGGCATCGACATAGTCTCGCCAGAAACGCGTTTCGTCGTGGTTACGGGTGCCGTTTCGGTCTTCTTCACCGTCAAAAACTGGCGGTGTGGGGTGGCTGGCCAGCACGTGAATGACTTCACCATCTACTTCAATCGGCACATCCCAATGGCTCTTAGAGGAAAGACGGAATACATCCAAAGCTTCCCCGCTGTACCAGCTCTCACCTGTTTCAGGGTCTACCGGCAGCATCGCATCCGGCATATCTTTCCACAGGAAGTTCTGGAAGGTACGTACGTTTTCAGTCTGGATCGGGTAGCGAGACAGGATCACCATGCCGTATTGGCCAGGGAACTCACCGAAGCCAAAGGCATCACCCGGACCACCGACTTCACCGTTGTTATCCAGGTCGACGCCGCTGGCAATACCGGTATTAGATGCCGCCAGGAACATGTAGGGATATTCGATAGGATCGGCGCCGTTCTGGCTCACCTCTAGGTAATTCTGCTTCAGCGCATCTACGGCTGAACCGTCAGCGATATAGTCGAACTCGTTTAGCAGCAGAATATCAGGGCGAACGCGCTGAATGATTTCGGCAACATTGGCGATCTGCAGGTCATCACCGGCCAGCGCATCTTCCAGGATCTGCCCTTCGCTACTGCGATTCAGATACGCATTAAAGCTTGCGATACGCACATCGCCTGCCAGTGCCGGAACCTCTTCCTGGGTGGATTGCAGTACTTCAACCAGATCCTCACGCTTACTGACCTGCGCCGCGATCCAACTGTTTGGCCGCAATCCGTTTGCGCCTTTGTGCTGCTGTTTGTAATCGCCAAAATTGGTTGGGAACAGATGTTAGGACCACTGCAGAGCAGCAACGACATGATGCCAGAGCAGATCGCGATTCAAGCACATCTTTACGGCGCTATTTTTGGGGTCGCACTGGGAGTGATTAGCCGTAACCTCTTCCCCCTCAGCAACACAAAAAATTAAAAGCACATTTTTCAGCCCATCCTATCCCCTTCTGATCTATCGGCGACTTTTCTCATGCTGTCTACATTTAATAAGACACGGTAGAACTGAGATTGAAACGATATGGATTTGATGAACATAAATGCAATGCTCAAGATCCTCGCTGCAAAGGATGGCAGCGACCTGTATTTAAGCACTGGTGCGCCCCCCTGCGCGAAGTTTGAAGGGGTTCTGAAACCGCTGGCAAGGGAGCCCCTGACCACCGGCATGATAGCTAAAATAGCTGACGGCATCATGGACGAGGAACAGCGCGAGATCTTTAATCACGAGCTTGAGATGAACCTGGCGATCTCACTGTCCAATATCGGGCGTTTTCGGATCAATATATTCAAGCAACGGAATGAGGTATCCATTGTCGCCCGAAATATCAAAGCAGAGATCCCCAAATTTGATGCTTTGGCTCTGCCAGAAGTATTGAAAGAAGTGATTATGGTGAAGCGCGGTCTGGTACTGTTTGTTGGTGGGACAGGCTCGGGTAAATCAACCTCTCTTGCGGCGCTGATTGATCTGCGCAACAGCAATTCTGGTGGTCATATCATCACTATCGAAGACCCTATTGAGTACGTTCACCGGCATAAAAAAAGCATTATTAATCAGCGTGAAGTCGGCGTTGATACCCGCAGTTTTCACGCAGCTCTTAAAAATACCTTACGCCAAGCGCCAGATGTCATCCTGATTGGTGAGATCCGTGACCGGGAAACCATGGAACATGCTTTAGCGTTTGCCGAAACCGGCCACCTCGCAATCTCCACCCTGCACGCTAACAACTCCAACCAAGCCCTTGATCGTATCATCAACTTCTTTCCAGAAGAGAGGCGTCCGCAACTCCTCAACGATTTAGGCAACAACCTGCGAGCCTTTGTGTCACAACGCCTGGTGCCTACAGTGGATGGTAAGCGCTGCGCAGCAGTAGAGGTGTTGATAGGCAGCCATACCATTAAAGAGCTGATCCAAAAAGGCGACTTTTCCAGCATCAAGGAGATCATGGAAAAGTCAGAAAACCTAGGGATGCAAACATTCGATAGTGCGCTGTTCAAGCTGGAGCGGGCAGGAAAGATCGATGAAGAGAGTGCTCTAAAAAATGCCGATTCTCCCAATAACCTACGGCTTAAGATCAAACTGGCAAACAATGATACCGGAGACGGCTCTACCACCTCGTCAGGACTAACTCTGACCATGGAAAAAGACCCCAACGAAGAAGATGAAGAGGATCCGCTCTAGCCCCGGTTTGCGGTTACCAGACGTACAAAATCAAAAAGGCGGACAAATGTCCGCCTTTATCTACGTCAATAAAATTAGTCTCTTAACCACATTCTAGCGCTGCGCGGCGGCAGGTAGAACTTGTGCCAATTACTGCTGATGCGCTCAACACTAGATCCATCCAAGGTATCGCGGTAGTTAGTATTCCACCATAGACCCGCGCTGCCAGCATCGGCCCAGGCATCTTGTCCGCCACTGCACTTGTTGATACCAACAACCCCCTTGCTACCACGCGAGAACAAGATATGACATTCATTGTGGCTAAGGATCTGCATGCCTGTGCCTTGCACGCCATTGTGGAAGCGCAACATACCCTGAATATCACCACGCTTATAGAAATTCACCCAACGATTGTCGCCACTCTCGTTATTGTCTGAGTAGATCAGCGGCGTACCACCATCACGCCCCAATACAAACGCATGCGCAAGATGTTCATTGGTGCCGTCCATTAGCTGATAACGAAACCCTTCATTCAACGGGATATCATGAGTAATCGCAAAGGTAATGGCACGACCGCCGTCCAACGCCTGACCATAAGCACCGGGATCAACCAACGCACTCATGCTGCCACCGAAATTCAACGCGCCGCGAAGTGTCGCGAACAGTGGGAAATCGTACGCGGCATGGTCAGTGTCGTATAAATACGGCCCAAGGAAGTTGTCATAGTCACCGTTACCCGCGCCGCCAGTGGTGATGATCTCGCCAAAGACATGCATACCTGACTTGATTTCTGGTGTGAATACCGCATTCAGATGGTAATTGGTCATGTGCTTTGCCGCATCAATACGGAAGCCTTTAACACCCAATGCCTTAAGCGCATTCAAATACGCTTTTTGCTGAGCAACTACCCAGTTGTTGGGATCCAGATCTGGCAGGCCACGGTCATCCTCTCCTCCGCACAAACGCCAGTATTGAACATTGCCCGGATCGTTATAGTTGGAGATACACCCCTCAGGATGGAAGTCATTCGCACCAAAGAAATTATCCTCCAGATCACCATACAGGATCTGCGAATTGTAATAGCTGCTGTTGGCTGCATAGCTATTCAACACTTCAGTGCCCGGGTAGTTGAGGTCTTCACGTTTCCAGGTTTCGTTAGCCATGTGATTGAAAATAATATCCGCATACACAGCAACGCCCTTGGCACTGAGGGCATTAACCATCGCCTTAAAAGCCTGGGTATCGCCCAGCGGGTTATCAATCACTCGATAATCCTGAGGCTGATAGCGAGACCACCACTCGCCACCGGAGGACTTATAAGCGGGTGAAACCAACACTTTTTTATAACCTAGGTTGGCAATCTCTTGTGCTCTAGCGGCAACATCGGAGTACTTCCAGTTAAACGCATGTAGGATAACTTCGGCAGAGGCTGAGGCACTGAAAAAGCCCAGACCAACCAAGGCTGACAAGGCCATTTTTTTTATAGTTTTCAAAACACTTTCCTTTGATTAAGTCAGTATGAATTGTTATTAGTTTGTCATTCGCACATGGCACTCAGCTCACTAACGTAGCGAAGCAGGTGAAATATGCAGCGGCGATAATGCGCAATTTTTAACCAACTTTTTTTGAACTCAATCACAGTTAAAAATTGAAGTGTTTACTAATCAAGATAGGTTTTTAACAGTGTTTAATTAGCCACCTAGGCCAAGGCCAGAACCGTCGGGCTGTGGCATAAAAAACCAACGCTCAACGACCAGGAAGAATGTCTAACAACAACAGATAGATAAATCAGGGATGATCGACAGGACGACTAGATCAGAATGCATTTAGTCACCGGAATTACGGATGAATCTTTAGTGGGTATCCCCATCAACAACAGGTCAAAGTAATAAAAATAATCCATCCCCCTGACCAGAGCACGGTATGTGTGAGGAAGTCCCTCGCCCATTGAATAACGAATAAACTAACGCCATCGGCAGCCAACGGTCAGATGAACCTTCTGCCGTTAGCTAAGATTTCGTTCAATTTCCCCCTCAACCCAAGCAATCCTTGATATGCTTGGGTCTGGTCGCAGTTCAATGACTTTTGCAGGCACCGAATTCGCATTCACGGTGATGCAAGTTTAGAGAGTTAAAAATGGTAGAAGTAAGAAAAGCGGTGCCACTAAAAGTTGGTGCCGCGCAGGTAGAAGCAGAGATAATCTCTTTCAATGGGCTAGAATCAGGATGCGAACATATCGCTATGCGGTTCAAGGGCACCCAACCCAATAGCAATATTCCCTTAGTGAGAATGCACTCTGAGTGCCTGACTGGTGATGTCTTTCATTCATCCCGCTGTGACTGCGGCGAACAGCTAAACGAAGCAATTTCACTCATTCATGTCGAAGGCGGCATTCTGCTGTACCTGCGACAAGAAGGCCGCGGTATTGGCCTTTACAATAAATTGGATGCCTACGAGCTGCAAGACACCGGCCTGAACACCTACGAAGCCAACGTTAAACTAGGTTTCGGCGAAGATCTGCGCGAATTCAACGAAGCGGCTGAAATGCTCAAAGCGCTCGGCATCGACCATATTCGCCTGCTCTCAAATAATCCGCGTAAAACTGAGCAGTTGAAAGCGGCCGGGATCTCGATCGAAACGATGGTTAACACCTCGGTGCATCTCAAACCCGGTAACTCAGATTACCTGAAAGCAAAAAAGAACCACGGCAATCACCAACTCAGATTTTCGTAACGGCTAAAGCGTATTCTTTCGGTTACTGAATAAACCTATGTCATGCAACCCAGCCACCAGGCTGGGTTTTTCTTTTGTATCTGCACACTGCTGTCCATAGTGAATCAATTGTAATAATCCGCGCAATCTACCGGTCTAGATTAAAGCGCCCACTGATCTAACATTGGGATAGCGCCATACAATCAAGGATAAACAGGTGAGAGAGCCAGATGTTAACACGCAAAAAGAGATTGCTAGCGACCAGTGGATTGATGTTGATATTTAGTACGCCAGCTAGCGCTGAGTCCCTCGAAGTAGAGTGTGTGACAAGCCGTCCATGCCAAACAGAAAGCACACAGCAGCCACTTTGGGAGATAGGTCTGGCAGGCGCAATCATTTATGGACCAGACTATCCCGCGGCGGGTCAAAGCCATACTAACCAGATCGTATTGCCCTACCTGATCTATCGTGGCGATGTGATCCGCGCTGGTGAAGATGGGTTAATCAAGGCACAGGCATTTGAAGATGAGCGCTGGGAACTAGATCTGTCACTTGATGGGGCATTTAATGCGGACTCCGATGACAACGATGCTCGCGAGGGCATGCAGGATCTGGATTACCTGTTCGGGATCGGACCAGAGCTAAAGTACAAGATTTACCGAGCCGATGATGAACAGAGCAAGCTCGATCTTAAGCTGCAAGCACGCGCAGTGTTCTCCACCGATTTCTCCAATCTGAATCAGCGTGGCTATGCCTTTGAGCCGCAACTACGTTACGAGCATGACAACCTGTTTGGCAGAGAGATACGATTTGTTGGCACCGTCGGCCCGGTATGGGGCACAGAGAAGCTAACCGACTACTTCTACCAGGTCGATGACAAATATGTACGCCCAGGCCGTGAAGCCTATGATGCAAATGGCGGTTACATGGGCACAGATTTTGGCTTCGGATTGGTATTCACCCTGATGGAAAAACGTGCGCGTCTGTTCCTGGGGGGGCGAGTCAGCTTTCATCAAGGCGCAGAAAACGAAGACAGCCCGCTGTTTATTGACGAGACAACCTATGCCGTCGGCATGGGCTTCGCTTATCGCTTATTTGCGAGTGACAAAAAAGCATCTGGGGGCTGATATAAGCTGCTGCTAATTCGTTTAGGGCTGTTTAACGAACAAAGTTTTTTTCAATGCTCTATCAATAACCAGACCAGCCAATGTAAAACGTCACGCTACCCAATAAGAGCAGCGCCATCGGTGGCGTTGCAACACTTAGCCAACTTGCCAGCATCACTCTATTACCTGCAACAACCAGCATCACTCCGTCACCCGTTCGGTATAGCCCGGTAAGCAGCGAGTTATCGCATACATAAAGTTTCTTCCCCTGCTGCGGATCCACGTATTCAATCTTCAGGTGCCGTGATTTTCCGCCACGGGTTTCAGGGCTAAAATTTCGCAGTACTTTATCAATCACAAGCCCTTGCAGCCGCTGCCCTCTCACATAAAACAGAACGCGCCAAGTAAACAAAGCAACAGCCCAAGCAATCAATAAACCACCGACAATGATGCAGTAATAAGCCACACAGAATCCTCAACGCGATGTAGTCATTTCGATTTGGCAATAAAACCGACGTAGGTAGCAACCGCAAAAACCAGACCGTACCACAGCAAAGAAAAGTAATATTTAATGGGGGCACTAGCTGCGGTCACAGTATGTTCGTGCCCAATGGCGTGATAGTGGAAACCACCATCGTACAAGGTTTTTGCTAACGCAATACCAAAAGCGACACTGAATATCTGTCCTATCAATCGGCTTTTTTTATCGACTTTCATCATCTGCTTTCGGCCATATTACTTGAACTCAATACCCTATCATCAAGGTGTTGAGTGTAAAAATGCTCAGGCACAATGTGGTGCCCTTACTGCAACTGACCACGACAAAACCTTCACAAATATATCGTTAGCCTATGGGCATATTTAGCTAATACGGCCACGATGATGAACAAACCTCTATTTTTCACCCTCCTCTCAGCACTATGGCTGTTTGGCTGTCATCCAGATCATTTAGACCTGTTGCCGCCATTGGAAGATCCATCCCTGATGGAGAAAAAGCTGACCATCGAGCAGATGCATCAGGACATAGGTGCGTTTGTTACAGGCGTTTTGGAACGCCACCCAGAACTCGATGCTTATGCGGATATGGGTTCACTTAAGGCTGCAGTCAAAGAGGCCAAAGCTGAGATCACGCAGCCCCTGCTTAGGACCGATTTTTATCGCATCGCTGGCAGGCTTAACCACCATTTAAATGACGGCCACTCTTTCTTAATCTGGCCATATCAGGAATACAAACAACTCAAAGAGGACGGCCACACTCCGTTTCCTTTTGACGTGGTGATCTCACAACAAGGGGCGATCTACCTAAAGTATGATTATCAAAGCGGGAAGCAGAAGCTGGCGGCTGGCAGCCAGATACTCACCATCAACGGCGTGCCTGCCTCCTCCCTTGTCAGCACGCTGCAGCAATACAGCGGTGGCGAATCTCGCCGGTTACGAGAGCAGGTCGTTGCCAAGCGGTTCGCGCTGTCGCTTTGGGCAGTTTTCGGCTTTATCGACAGCTTCGAACTTGAGATCGACAACAGACCAGCCTCGCTTGCCATCACTCAAGTTGCCATCACCAAAGATCAGTCCTGGCAGCGAGTTTCTGCAGACAGCAACGAGCAACAGGGCGAACACTACTATAAGCAGCTGCAAGCGGGGGTAGGTTTACTCTATCTCGCCCACTTCGATATCGAACCAAATAAATTTGAAGACTTTATTGACGGTGCATTTGCTGAAATAAAGCGGGATCAAATTCACTCATTGATCATCGATATTCGAGATAACCCGGGCGGCAATACCGACACCGTCACCTACCTGAGCCGCTATCTGGCGGATAAACCGTTCAGGCTGGTTTCTTCAGTACAAGAGAAGTTAAACCGGGATAACCGGGGCTGGTTTAACTACAAAGGTGAAGTGGGTGAACTCATTACCACCCAATGGCAAGAGTGGGAAACGCCTATCGAAACAGAGCAGCGATTTAAAGGCGAGGTCTATCTGCTGGTGGGGCCGATAACCTACTCCGCCGCTATCGTGTTGGCAACCACACTGAAAGACCATCAGTTTGCTACTCTGGTTGGTGAGAAAACCGGGGGATTTGCCAATCAAACCGCACAGGGTAATTTGTTTAACCTGCCCCATTCTAAGTTGCGAGCCTATGTCACCACCCGAACGCTGATACGGCCAAGTGGCGACATCGAACGACGCAGTGTCGAACCCCATCATGTGGTTAACCGCTCAGTAGATGATATAAAGAAGCAAAGAGATGCAGGCATTGCACGCGCGCTAACTCTGATAGAGGAAAAACAAGCCAATGACGCCTAAGTATGCCGTTCTGGTAGTCGAAGATAATCAGGATATCGCAATACAGCTGGTCGACTATCTCGCAGACAAGGGGTTAGTGGTCGACTATGCGGCTGATGGCAAAACCGCACTGCAACTGCTGGCAGCACAGCGTTACGATATTGTGGTACTCGATCTGATGCTGCCCGATATGGATGGCCTCAGCATTTGTAACCATATCAAACAAAACCTGAGTACCAATATTCCGGTGCTGATGCTGACCGCCAGGGACAGTTTGGATGAAAAAGTGCAAGGGTTTGGTGTCGGAGCTGACGATTACCTGACCAAACCGTTTGCACTGCAAGAGATGTATGTTCGTTGTCTGGCGTTGGGAAAACGTCATCAACTACATCAGCAAAACACGCTGACCATCGGTGAGCTTGAGGTCAATTTTCATAAGCACTCAGCGACGCGAGCGGGTCAGCCGCTCTCGCTCTCAAGCACTGACTTTACCATCCTTAAGCTGTTAGCAGACGCTTACCCAAACGCGGTCAGCAAACGACAACTGACCGAGCAGATCTGGGGAGATGAAGCGCCACAAACGGATGTACTACGCAGCCATATTTACACCCTGCGGAATGCGCTGGATAAACCTTTTTCTTACCCAATGCTGAAAACGCTCCATGGCATTGGCTTCAGATTAGCACTACCAAGCGAGTAGTAAGAGATGGCTCGAATGAATAAAAGCTTACCCTCCGCCATCACCTGCCTTGTGTTAGGTGTGGCCATTAGTATTACGCTGATTTATAGCCTGCTGATCCTGCTCTATTCCTGGATGGTTGAAGACAATATTTTTAACCGACTGGTCGCCGCCGAAGCGGATTTCATTGAGCAGTCCTATCAACAGAGCGGCACCCTGCCCCAGCCCCGGTCAGGCTTTGTTACCCTGCATCGCAATTGGCAGGATATGCCGCAAGAGCTAATAGACGCCCGCAAGCGCAAGCAGGATCGCATTGAATTTGACTTAAATGATGGCTCCACGGTGCATATTCATGTGTTACAACTGGAGGGGATCGATTATGTGTTAATGGCCAAGGTTGACGACTTTGAGGTCAGCAAAGAGTATCTTCCAAACCTGCTTGGCTGGCTTGCCCTGCTGGCGCTAGCTGGCGCGGCATTGGTCTCCATCATCGCTTTTGTGATTGGTCGACGACTAACCCGACCGATAAAAAAACTGGCCGACCAAGTAAGCTGTTTACCCACCGAAAGCAATGGCGCAACGTTCGCCAACAACTATCCAGACAATGAAATACGGGTGCTTGCCAACGCTGTCGAAACCAGTTTTTTCAACCTGCAGGACGCGCTGCAGCGGGAGATAAACTTCACCCGCGATGTCAGCCATGAAATACGAACGCCGATCAGCATCCTCAAGAATCTTCTCGACAGCCGAAGTCACTCACAGCAGCTAACACCAAGCGACTATCAGCAAGCGCAACGCGCGATCTTTGAACTGGAAAAGGTAACTCACACACTATTAGCGCTGGCTCGAAACGAATCGAAGCAGAAATCTGAATTAGATATGACGCAGTTAGTGGAAAACACACTGCTTGAACACTTTGAGTTAAACAACTCTGAGAAAGGACAAAAGCTCTCGCTGCAATTGTCGCTGCAAGAAGGAATTCACCTACACGCGAACCGGAATCTGACACAGATCCTGCTCAACAATATCATCTCCAATATCGTGCAATACGCCACTGGAAGCGACGTCGAGATCAGGCTTACGTCAACCTCGATTTCCTTTATCAACCACACGACAACACCGGTCCCGGTGCAACCTGAAGCAGCAGGAGTTAAAGCTCAACTAAGCACAGGCATCGGTCAGGGTCTTAACCTGATTGAGCGTATCTGTGCCGTCAACCATTGGCAGATGGAAACACATTCCTCCCCCACAGTCCCCTTAAACTCTGAACACTCTTCATCAAAAGAAACAACATCAGCGTTCAAACTGACCGTTCATTTCAACCCGACCTAATTTATGGCTGATTTCTTCACAAAATCACGACAAAGGCATCGCTAAAGTGCTCCTAATATCGGAGGAGCACATCATGAAAAAAAGTTTCTATTCCCTGTTAGCACTGATTTTATTCACGGTTTCGTTTGCGGCATATTCTGACACCCGCGTTGCATTGCTGATATCTGGATACGGCAACGAAAGCGATGGCAACATCAGTTACGATCTTGAGGAACTGGCCCAAACCTATCTGGTACTGGCAAATAATGGGATCACGCTGGATATCGTCAGCCCTATAGGCGGCGCGGTTCCTGTTCACAACAAGAAAGACGACCTTGAATACATTCAGCGGTTTAAACAACAAACGCCGGCACTGAGCCAGCTGGCTAATACCTTATCGGCCAAACAGGCGCTGACCCAAGAGTATCAGGGGCTGATGGTTATCGGTGGAGATGGCGCCATGTTCGACCTGCCTTTTGACAAAGATACCCAGACATTGGTGACGCAATTTGCCCATCAAAACAAGCCGATCGCCGCGGTATGCCATGGCCCGGCGGCGTTGTTAAACATCAAACAAACAAGTGGCGAGTACTTTGTTAAGGGCAAACGGGTAAACAGTTTCACCCTGAAAGAGGAACACGCCTTCAGCGCCGAGTTGCTGGGTAAGTTTCCATTTATGCTACAAACCGAACTGGAAACACGCGGCGCGATCTTCCAGTCCAATGCGCCGATGCTGCCTTTTGTGGCCGAAGATGGTCAGCTGATCACAGCACAAAATCCCATGTCTGTGGCCAAAGCGGCAGATGCCTTGGTGGTAAAACTGGGTCTGACACCAAAAACCAGAACCCTATATCGAGATGAAGCCACGTTTCAATTGATCTCGCGGGCAAGAACCGAAGGCGCCTTTATCATCGACATTGCTTTGGCCAGCGCAAAGGAAAGCTACAACCTGAACTATATGGCGTTGTATGGCTTTTATGCTTACCAGCTTGCTGACACGCCAGAGCAAAAGATTGTGGAGCTTGAGATCATGGCTCGGATCGGCAAACAGTTTTCCCACCCCAAGTACTCTCTCGCGCTAATCAGCGCTTATCTCGAGCAGGGCTATGTTGAGCAGGCAAAATCAGAGAAAAAGCTGCTGATGAGTGCATTCCCCAAGACCGAGTTGCCCGAAACCGTGAAACAGCTGAATTAGCTCACGCCTCACAACACGTTTGAACTCCATGATAAGACGGACGGAGAAAGCATGATAAGGATATGAACGACGCGCCTTAGTCGGTCAGTGATGAATAGGAAGGGCGACGCCTTTCCTATTCATTTTACCTTATCGGCTTACGCCTTTGCCGCATAACAAAATCAATGAGGACAGCCATTTCCCAATACGAAAATAAGATAACCCGAAAGCGCCACGACCAGTCGTCACCTATCCTGCTCATACAAAACCAAATTGTCGTAGTCGACGCTAGCCGGGGTTCCCTCTTGATGGCTATACAGGTGCTTCAATGGCATGGTATTCCAAGAGGATTTTTGGAACTGATACAGCGCTTGGTTAAAAGTTAAGTGAGCATTCGTCCTGATGGTAGCCGCCTCAGACTCGACATATTCGCGAATTTTCTTCGGCCAATCCGCGATCTTTTGCCCTTTTTTAAGCGCCTTTGGATTCGCTTTTTGATAAAAACTGTAGAAATATGCTTTCAACGGCTTAGGGTTGGCATCGCAAGTGAACTGCACTTCATAGCCCATATTGTTTGACGGCAGAGATAAACTCACGAACCCGCCCGAAACGCTGCCGGAAACATCAAAACGGGGGGTATAAATTTGGTCATTTTTAACGCTGCAATTAAACCCGCCCTTAGGGTGAGCGATGGATTGATGGGACACGAAAAAGGCTCTACCACTGCCATTTTTAAACTTCCCATCTTCAATTTCAAAATCGATCTCCGTGTTTACTTTTGTCGCAATGCCACCGAACAGGTAACTGTCGCCAAACACCAGATCATTTTTTTGCTCAATCACCAAGCGCCAACGCTGCCGCTCTTTCAATACAACCAGCCTAAAGCCATCGCCAAGGTGAGATAAGGAGTTTTCAAACATCACTTGCGCTTGATGTTTGCCCGCTGGCAACTTGTCCGCCTCAGGCCTAAGAGAAAGCTGAATATCGAGTGTTTCATCGGGGGCTAGTTTGCCTTTGTTTGGCTGAACGCCTACCCACGGTTGGTCAGCAGCGATACTAAAACTAAGCTCCTGCTCGCCTTCATTCTTTATTTGATAGGACTTTTGCCGAGGGGCAAACGACTTCTTAGGGGAGTTTCGAAAAGCCTCAAATGAGCCGGTAGGCGAAACAACCAGCATACCGGGTCGAGTGGCCGACAGCGTGTAACTCAATTCCCCCTGAACGTGGCGCTTATGCGCTTCGCCGTAAGCCCAATCTGATGAGAAATCTATTCTAAAATTTTTCTCAATTTTCTTACCCTGCAGCAAGCTAAAGAACTCTTCATAGGTGGGCGCCAAATCAACCATAGAGAGTCCATCTGACAGTTCTTCATTAGCACGTGCGCCATTCACCAGATCAAGCTGGCCAATATTATTGGCGCCAGAAAAGTCGCCATGTTGAAACCACTGGAGCTGCGGGGAATTGATATGACTATCACTATGAACCGTACTGCCTCTTTTTGCCTCTAAGAAGAACCACGCGCTTTGCCAATAGGTTTTCGCCTTGAAATTGGCATGCCGCCACGAGTCGAAATAGGGATAAAACTCATCTCCATCATCCTGTCTGCGCCAGAATTGAGCGTAGTTTCTGACGATTTTAGTCTGGCGACTTTCAGGCCTGATCGCTGAAAACCCAGGTACGACAGCACGAAAAGTTTCAACGCAACTTTTTGATGTGATTTTGCAATCTGGCTTGGCCTGAAAAATATGTAATTCACCTATACCGCGCTCTTTTATGTGCCAAAACATCTTATCGGTGAAATCTGGGCCTTCGTGTTTTTCAGCTACTTCCCACTCAATATCCACCTTGATTGGCTGACACTCGACCATGACATAAGGCCCGTTATAGGGCCCTTTTGAACGCCACTGACATGGAAAATCTTTGCCTTGTATCGCTTGAAACTGCGTTACCAAATTGCTCAAAGGATCTCCTGCGAGCTCAGTACAAATACCAAGACCGGACGAAAGGCTCAGAACAACCACAAACAAGAGAAAGGGTAGACGTTGATAGAAAGAGGCCACGGCAACATCCTTTGTCGACACAAGCTTGCCTTTTAAGCCTAGCCGCCAACGGCGCCACCGATGGTGTGCACCTTGCCCAATCGAACATTTATTGCTTGGTATCAATTTTCAGGCAACAGCCATTGCCTTGTTGGGGATTACCGACGAGATAAAAGTGATTGGCTAGCAGTTTCCGCCCTCAAAACGAAAAAACCCAGCCATAAGGCTGGGTTTCCGAATTTGGTACCAGTGGGCGGACTTGAACCGCCACGCCCGCAAAGGCAACGGATTTTGAATCCGTCATGTCTACCAATTCCATCACACTGGCAATGAATTTTAAGGCTTCCGCCTGTGTTACTGAGCAGATTTTGCAATCATCTCGGTAACGAAGTGCGGCTATTATACGTATTCGTCGCCGCTAGACAAGCCCCGTTTTTCTAACCGCTCAAGATTCGTACAGAGTTGCGAAAAATCATCTGATACACTGAACCAAGAATCTTGGCTAGTTCACTCAATATACAGGTAAATCATGGCTGAAAATCCGTTTAAAGAGTTTCCCCGTGCAGGCTTTTTTCGACGCTTAGGCGCTATGATCTATGACTTTTTAATTGTCATGGCGATCTATATGGTTGCAGGTGCGCTGGCCATGCTATTCGTGGTTGTGTTGGAAAAATTTGGTGCAATCTCTTTAGAGGGTTATCAGGACACAGCAGACTATTTGGGCGCTCAGCCTTGGTTCACCTTCTTTTTGGTGGTCTGTATTTGTAGTTTTTACGTCTGGTTTTGGAGCCATGGCGGCCAAACCATCGGCATGCGGGCATGGCGTTTACGGGTACAAAATGACGATGGCACGGCGATCACGTTAATGCAGGCGATCATCCGCTTGTTCTCTGCCGCCATGGGCATAGGCAACCTGCTGGTCATCATGGACCGGAAGCAAAAATTGGCGCTACAGGATCATATGGCGGATTGCGAAGTGATTGTTCTAAGTAAAGAAGCGAATCAATTTAGAAATTGGCAAACCCCATAAATAAGGGGCGCCAATCGTTTCTGTTTTTGACAGTTGCTAGTGTTTTCGCCGCAGCAAAAATACCGCTATGCCGGTAAACAGAGTTGCAGGCAGGATAGCGCCGATCACCGGTGGTATCTGATACACCAGCGTAATGGGGCCAAATACCTGCTCACAGATATAGAAGGTAAAACCGGCCACTATCCCCATCAGGATCCTTGCCCCCATGGTGACTGAGCGCAACGGACCAAAAACAAAAGAGAGTGCCAGCAACATCATGACCGCTACGGTAGCGGGTTGCAGTAACTTACGCCAAAAAGCCAATTCGTAACGGGCTGACTCTTGATTACTATTTTCCAGATAGGCGATATAGTCAGACAAGCCCGCTAAAGAGAGGGCTTCCGGTTTAACCGTCACCACACTGAGCTTTTCCGGGGTGAGATAGGAGGTCCAAAAGTCTGTGGGTTGATGCCGATTGGTCACCTTATCTTCTTCAAACTGAGTAAATGTCACATCCTCTAACTGCCACACACTGCCTTTAAACTCGGCGGCACGCGCGGCTACGATACGGTGCAGATCCAGCTTGCGATCAAACTCATAGATAGTCACCTGTCCGAGCGTGTTCTCATCAACCACTTCACCGATATTGATAAAGCTGTCGCCATCTTTGGCCCATATTCCTCGCTGGGAGGTAATTAAACTCCCGCCAGATAGTTCCTGTGCCCGCAGCTCTTTCGCCATACGCTCAGCCACCGGCGCGCCGTACTCTCCTAAGGCCATGACCAGTAACATCAGCGGGATCGCTGTTTTCATCACCGATCCGGTGATCTGTAAACGCGACCAGCCCCCAGCCTGCATGACAATGAGCTCGCTGTTTGAAGCCAGCATGCCCAGACCAATCAGCGCCCCCAATAACACTGCCATGGGGAAAAACATCTCGATATCCCGTGGCACGCTGAGCACAGTAAAAAGCAAGGCATCACTCATCTCATAGGTGCCTTTGCCCACTCGTCGCAACTGGCCAACAAACTTGAGGATGCCAGATAAGCCAACCAGTACCACTAGACATAGTGAGGAGGTAGTGACGATAGTGCGACCAATGTACAGGTCAAGGATCTTAATCATCCCTTCATCCCCTTTAATCTCGCTACCAAGCGCACACCAATCGGCCTACCACGCATAATCAATACCGCGCCAAATGACGCGGCCAAAGCATGGATCCACCATAAACCCAGTGACGCAGGTAAGGCACCATCCTCCAGCGCTTTATGACCCGACATTAACAAGACGTAATACCCCAGATACAAAAGAATGGCGGGGAGCATTTTGGCAAATTTTCCCTGTCGTGGGTTAACCGCGGCTAACGGCACGGCAATCAATGCCAAAATAGGAATGGAAAGTGGCACAGCTAAGCGCCATTGGATCTCAGCCTTCGCCTCTGTCGACCCATCTTCAAACAATTTTGCCAATGGCCAGGCATCTATCTTTCGTCCGCGCTCATCAACATCAAACTCTTTGAGTAACACCTGATACTCTTCGAAATCAACAATATGATAATCCAAACGTCTGGGATGCCCCTCCCAGCGCGTGCCTTCATTCAGCACCAACATGCTGGGCTGGTTCTTGGCCTCCTGCACGGAGCCCATATCAGAGACCACAATAGAAAAATTCTTGTGCCGCTCATTTATGGAGGGTGTTTGCGCTAGGAACACTTTAAATAACGTCCGCCCATCGCGGCTCATCTTCTCGACAAAAACCACAGACTTACCATCGAAAGTTTGCTTAAACTGCCCGGCCACTAACGTACTCAAGCCAGCACTGGCGTCAGCATCTTCTAGCAGCTGAAGCTGCTGCTCTTCTGCCCAAGGTTTCAAATAGAGGCTGGTTGCTCCACCAATCAGCCCGAGGAATACCGCGGCCGCCAACGTCACCCGTGCAACGTACCACTCACTAACACCGCAGGCACGCAACACCACCATCTCACTTTCGGCGTACATACGCCCAAGCGCAATTAAGATCCCCAGAAACATACTGAGTGGCAGAATCATCAAGATCAGGCCAGGTAAGTTTAATAAAACCAGACTGGTCACTAAATCTGCGGGAAACTTTCCTTCGGCCGCTTTAGTTAACACCGAAACGAATTCACGGCTGAGGAAAATGAGCATTAATACAGCTAGCACAGTGAGTTGTGCTTTGAATAGCTCTCTTGCCAAGTAACGAAAAAGAATCACGTAATATCTGCCTACAAACTGCTCATTTTGGATACGTTATGCGTAAATTTAATCTAACGCACCGTTTTTATATTTTTAAGCTTGAAATCAGTGCTTTTGCCACCACTTCGACTATAGTACATAACCAAAAGTTCGCGGCCAAAGCGGGCTTTAATTCTTAGCACCGATAGTGCGTTAGCTGCATTATCTAACAAACACCTTGATTTGTCTGTAAGGTTTGAGGAGTCCCCATGGAGTTCAGTGTCAAAAGCGGAAGTCCGGAAAAACAACGTAGCGCTTGTGTTGTCGTTGGCGTTTTTGAACCACGCCGCTTATCACCGATCGCTGAACAGCTCGATAAGATAAGCGATGGTTATATCAGTAACCTGTTACGCCGTGGCGACCTAGAAGGTAAGCCAGGGCAGATGTTGCTATTACACCATGTGCCTAACGTCCTGTCCGAACGTGTATTGCTGGTTGGTTGCGGTAAAGAGCGCGAGTTAGACGAAAAGCAGTATCGCCAAATCATCGCCAAAACTATCAGCACACTCAATGAAACTGGCTCCATGGAAGCGGTGTGTTTCCTTACCGAACTCCATGTCAAAGCGCGTGATACCTATTGGAAAGTACGTCAGGCGGTGGAAACCACCCGCGAT
Organism: Corallincola holothuriorum; assembly: GCF_003336225.1. Lineage (NCBI taxonomy): Bacteria > Pseudomonadati > Pseudomonadota > Gammaproteobacteria > Alteromonadales > Psychromonadaceae > Corallincola > Corallincola holothuriorum. The sequence continues at coordinate 397,733 of NZ_QPID01000002.1, read as the reverse complement.
AATCTGTACAGCTTCGACATGCTGAAAAGCAAGAAGGATGAGACGCGTCGCCCACTACGCAAATTAGTTTTCAACGTACCCACCAGACGCGAACTGTCCATTGGTGAACAGGCAATCAATCACGGTTTAAGTGTCGCAGCAGGTATCGAAACCTGTAAAGACGTAGCCAACATGCCGCCAAATATCTGTAATCCAGTTTATCTGGCCGAACAGGCTGAAAAACTGGCCGCAGAATATCCACAAATTGATGTTGATGTTATCGGCGAAGCAGAGATGGCCGAGCTAGGTATGAACTCCTACTTGGCAGTCAGTCGCGGCTCTATTAATGAAGCCAAGATGAGCCTTATCCATTACAAAGGGGATAAAGCCACAAATAGCCAGCCCATCGTTTTGGTCGGCAAAGGCCTGACCTTCGATTCCGGCGGTATCTCATTAAAGCCGGGCGATGGCATGGATGAGATGAAATACGACATGGGAGGTGCCGCGGGCGTACTGGGTACCATGAAAGCACTGGCAGAGTTGCAACTACCGCTAAACGTCATTGGCGTTTTAGCTGGCTGTGAAAATATGCCGGATGCCAACGCCTACCGCCCAGGCGATATCGTCACCACGATGAATGGCCAAACCGTCGAAGTCCTCAACACTGACGCAGAAGGTCGTTTGGTACTGTGTGATGCCCTTACCTATGTTGAACGCTTTGAGCCTGAGCTAGTGGTAGATGTAGCCACACTGACTGGCGCCTGTGTGATTGCGTTAGGTAAACATGCCAGCGGTTTGATGAGCACTCACAACCCTCTTGCCCATGAGTTACTCAACGCATCAGAGCAGAGTGGCGACCGTGCATGGCGTTTGCCGCTATGGGACGAGTATCAAGAACAGCTGGAAAGCCCATTCGCTGATATGGCCAACATCGGTGGCCGCCCAGCGGGCGCAATCACCGCAGGCTGCTTCCTGTCTCGTTTCACCAAAAAGTACCATTGGGCACACCTCGATGTGGCCGGTACCGCTTGGCGAAGTGGTAAAGATAAAGGCTCAACTGGCCGCCCTGTTCCTATGTTGACCCAGTTCCTGCTCAACCGGGCAGAAGAAACACCGGGAGACTAATATGACGCAGGTAGTTTTTTACCTGCTACCGGAAGATCCGCAGGCGCCCAGTGCGCCTGCGTTGCTTTTATCTGCCTGCCGTTTGGCTGAGCGCTGTTATTTAGACAAAGAAAAAGTCTATATCCTGGCCGCAGATAGAGCGCAGGCAGAAGCGGTTGATGAACTGCTTTTTGGCTTCGATCCCGATAGCTTTGTTCCCCACAATTTAGCGGGCGAAGGGCCTGCTGGCGGTGCCCCCGTAGAGATAGGTTGTGATGCCCCGAAAGGACAACGCACTGTTCTGATTAATCTCTGCCCACAAATGCCCTCATTTGCGGTAAAATCGCGCCTCATTATCGATTTCGTCCCCGCTGACGCGACCAACAAACAGTTGGCACGTGAGCGATACAAACAATACCGGACTGCGGGATTGGCCATCGACACATACGATCTGGCCACTCCAAACTCCGCTTCAAGCTGACATAAGATTTATGGATAAGACCTACACGCCGCAAAATATCGAGCAAGACCTGTATCAAGAGTGGGAAGCAAAAGGCTACTTCGCACCCGCCGGTAAAGGCGACCCATATTGCATCATGATCCCGCCACCAAACGTCACTGGTAGCCTGCATATGGGTCATGCTTTTCAACAAACCATCATGGACGCTTTAACTCGCTATCAGCGAATGAAAGGCAAAAATACCTTGTGGCAAGTGGGTACAGACCACGCCGGTATCGCCACCCAGATGGTCGTTGAGCGTAAGCTCGCTGCTGAAAATGGCCCTACACGCCAAGAGCTTGGTCGCGATGCATTCATCGATAAGATCTGGGACTGGAAGAAAGAATCCGGCGGCACCATTACCCGCCAGATGCGCCGTTTGGGCACCTCTGTGGATTGGCAGCGCGAGCGCTTCACCATGGATGCTGGTCTTTCCAATGCTGTGCAGGAAGTGTTTGTACGCCTGTATCAGGATGACTTGATCTACCGTGGCAAACGCTTGGTTAACTGGGATCCTAAGCTACATACCGCCATTTCAGATCTGGAAGTGGAAAACAAAGACAAAAAGGGCCACATGTGGCACTTCCGCTATCCGTTGGCGGATGGCGCCAAAACAGCGGAAGGTAAAGATTACCTGGTTGTAGCCACCACCCGCCCAGAAACCATGTTGGGCGATACCGCGGTGGCAGTGAACCCGGAAGATCCACGCTACAAAGACCTGATTGGTCAGCATGTGGTGTTGCCGTTTGTCGATCGTCAGATCCCTATCGTTGGTGACGAGCACGCCGACATGGAGAAAGGCACCGGCTGTGTAAAGATCACTCCAGCTCACGACTTTAATGACTATGAAGTCGGCAAGCGCAACCAACTGCCGATGATCAACGTGTTGACCTTCGACGCGATGATCCGTGACGAAGCTGAAGTATTCGACACCAATGGCGAAGCCTCCGCCGCATACAGCACCCACTTGCCGGAACAGTTCCGCGGCCTTGAGCGCTTTGCCGCACGTAAAGCCGTTGTTGCTGCAATGGATGACGCTGGCCTGCTCGATGAAGTCAAAGACCATGACCTGACCGTGCCTTATGGCGACCGTGGTGGTGTGGTGATTGAACCTATGCTGACCGACCAGTGGTACGTGCGTGTGGCGCCGATGGCAAAAACCGCTATCGAAGCGGTTGAAGATGGCCGTATCGAGTTTGTGCCAAAACAGTACGAGAACATGTACTTTGCCTGGATGCGCGACATTCAGGACTGGTGTATCTCACGCCAGCTCTGGTGGGGACACCGTATTCCCGCTTGGTATGACGAGTCAGGTAAAGTCTACGTTGGCCGTGATGAAGCGGAAGTACGCAGCAAACACGGTTTGTCTGACGACGTAAAACTGCGTCAGGATGACGATGTACTCGACACTTGGTTTAGTTCAGCATTGTGGACATTCTCAACCCTGGGCTGGCCAGAAGAGACACCAGACCTGAAAACCTTCCACCCGACCGATGTATTGGTGACAGGTTTCGACATCATCTTCTTCTGGGTGGCGCGCATGATCATGATGACCATGCACTTCATCAAAGATGAGCAGGGTCACCCGCAAGTACCGTTTAAGACGGTCTATGTCACCGGTCTGATCCGAGATGACGAAGGCAATAAGATGTCGAAATCCAAGGGCAACGTGATTGACCCACTGGATATGATCGACGGTATCGATCTCGACAGCCTGCTGGAAAAGCGCACCGGCAATATGATGCAGCCGAAGCTCGCCGAAAAAATTGGCAAGCGCACCAAGAAGCAGTTCCCCGACGGAATTGAATCCCACGGTACCGATGCGCTGCGCTTTACCTTGGCGGCATTGGCGTCAACCGGCCGCGATATCAACTGGGATATGAAGCGACTGGAAGGCTACCGCAACTTCTGTAATAAGCTGTGGAACGCCAGCCGCTACGTGCTGATGAATACCGAAGATCAAGATTGTGGCCGTAACGGCGGCGAAATTGAGCTGTCGCTGCCAGATCGCTGGATCTTATCTGCACTACAAAGTGCCACAGAAGAGTTCAGCCAGCATATCGATACCTATCGCTTCGATTTAGCTGCCGGTACCGCATATGAGTTCACCTGGAACCAGTTCTGTGACTGGTATCTGGAGTTAACCAAACCGGTACTGATGTCAGGCACTGAAACGCAGCAGCGCGGTACCCGCCAAACCTTGGTCACCGTGCTCGAACAGCTGCAACGTCTGATGCATCCATTAATGCCATTCATTACCGAAACCATCTGGAAGCGCGTCGCGCCGCTAGCGGGCGTCGAAGGTGATAGCTTAATGCTGCAGCCATTCCCGGCCAAGCAAGATGCATTGATCGATAATGCCGCCGAAACCGATCTGGAGTGGGTGAAACAGTTTGTTGTTGGTATCCGTAATATTCGCGGCGAAATGGACATCAGCCCGAACAAAGAGCTGAATGTCATGCTGCGTAATGCCAGCGCTGACGATCAACGTCGCGTGGCACAGAATGAGTCGTTCCTTTGCACGCTGGCCAAACTGACAACCATCGAAGTGCTTGAAGCAGGCCAGGAAGCGCCAGCATCAGCCACTGCACTGGTCGGTGAGATGGAAGTGATGATCCCAATGGCAGGGCTTATCGACAAAGATGCCGAGCTTGCACGTTTGGGCAAACAGGTCGAAAAGCTCACCAAAGAGCTAGGTCGCCTTAAAGGCAAGTTGAGCAACGACAAGTTTGTTAGCAATGCGCCCGAAGCGGTTATCGTCAAAGAGCGCGAAAAGCTGGCCGACGCGGAAAACCAGTTAGCCAAACTGCAAGAGCAGCAAGCGACCATCGCCGCTTTGTAAACTCAGGTTAGTTACAAAAACTACCAAAGCCCGCTGATTCAGCGGGCTTTTTATTTGCGGGGAATAACTCATTGATAGCGTCGGTGATGTATAAGAGAGCAAGGCAGTAAAAGCTTAACTCACCGCGTTTGACTTTAGTGCCGACTAGAACGGATCAACTACAGAGTCCCTGTTGAACAATTTGTTAGCTGAAATTTTTGAACATTTTTCTGCCGCTTTTCCAACGTTGAATTGCTTTGGGGTTTTGGAATAATTTATGTAGCCCTTGAAGTAATTCATATTTTTCAACATCATCTCTATTGTACTTAAGCACCTGCTCCACTACAGAAAACTGAATATCTTGTTCAATAGATACCCTTGGGTTTAAAGGGATGTTCGTGCTCATATCTGAGGGTTCATCGTATGAGTGCTTACAAATAGCCTCCGAGCAAGAATGATAGCTGGCACAGGTCATTGGGCGTACGGGATATATCGTACATTTATGATTATCTAGAAAAGGACATTCAACATTTATTACAAAATGTTCTGCTTCCGTTAAACCTTTTACTTTTTCGTACTGATTTCTAACCCGTTCAAGTATCTGTGATCGTTTTTGGGAAGAGAATTTAGAATTAACGTATTGATGAATTGCGACTAATTCGTGAGGATAGGCAACAACTCTCAAATGGCAGCAATGTGAACAACCAGAATGACATGCTGGTTTAGGATTTGAATCAAATGCCTCAACAAAACACTGCTTATCAGCAATAGATAGTATTTCAAGTGCATCAGCATTCTTCTTAGCTTTGCGATACTTTAAATCGTATTCCACACAGCGTTTATTAAAACTTTCTTGCGATATCATAATTCCCCTCTCAGCTAACGCTAGATAGATATACACAGACGTTCTATCTGGATAAGGGAGCTTGGTATACCTACCCCCAATCCACTAGATGCCCTGCCCGACTTACTAATGAATGAGTGCTTTCATTGTAACTGACTGATTGAACCCGTTTTAGCCTGCTTATCACAAAAAAATCCCGCTCATCGAGCGGGCTATTAGTCGTGAACATAGGCACAGTATTCGGCTTACACTTTAAAGCGATTCACCAAACCAGCGATGTCACCACTCTGCGCCTGAACCCGTTCGCTGGAGTTAGATACGTCCTGAGCGATAGCATCGGTCTCTTCGGCCATGTGCTTGATCCGCACAACGTTTTCGCTGATCTGGTCCGCAGTGCTGGACTGTTGCTCCGCGGCGGTGGCTATTTGGGTGTTCATGCCTGCAATCTCTTGTACTGCAGCAGTGATCTGTTCCAGTACTTGGCCGGTTTGTCCAGCGTGTTGCACCAGATCCGTAGCACGCCCTTGGCTCTCACCCATGGCCTGAACGGCTTCGTGGGAGAGTGACTGCAAGCGTTCGATGATCTCGCGGATCTCGTTAGTCGAATCCTGCGTGCGCTGGGCCAGCGTTCTTACCTCGTCGGCCACCACGGCAAAGCCGCGACCCTGCTCACCTGCTCGCGCCGCTTCAATTGCCGCGTTAAGCGCCAACAAGTTGGTCTGCTCGGCGATACCACTGATCACATCCATCACGGTACCAATATCACGGCTGCCATTTTCAACCCGTTGGATAACTTCTGCTGATTGCTCAATATTGTTGGCTAACTCTTCAATACCGCCAATGGTTTGATCGACCACGGCGCGACCATTCACAACATCCGAATCGGCCTGATGGGTCGCCTCGGCCGCATCATTGGCATTGCGTGCAACTTCTTGCACCGAGGCCGCCATTTCGGTGACGGCGGTAGCAACCTGATCATTCTCGCCTTGCTGCTCATTGGCAGCCTGACGAGCACGGCCAGCTAAGCTGCCCACCTGTTCCAGTTCATCATTCAATCCTGCAACCAGGCTCTGGATCTGCTTAATTAAATCTGATTGGTTGCCAACAAAGCGATTAAAGGTACTGGCAAGCTCAGCCACTTCATCTTTACCGGATACATTGAGACGTTGGCTCAAATCCCCTTCACCATCTGCAATTTCAGCCATCCGATCACGAATATGAATAAGAGACTTACCTGCGACAGATCCCACCCAAAGTGCCAAGATGATACAAACAATGGCCCCGGCGATACCCCAAAACAATAGCTGGCTAATGGCGGATTCGGCATTCTCATCGGAACTGATTACTTTCTCATTGGCGTGCTTTTCGACTAACTCAGTCAAGGCGTCAACAACATTGCGCATGGCTTGGAACTGTTGCTCTGCCTCCCCCAAACTGAGCGTTTTGGCCTGTTCCCAGTCGTCATCAGCCACAGCTAAAACTTGCTGCGTACTTTTGAGCCATATCTGGCGTAGGCGAAGGTAGTTATCAAATAGCTGCTTTGATTCGGTATCTAGGCTGAGTTCATTAAACTTCGCCATTCGATCGCCACTCTGCTTGATGTTTTCTTGATGCTGTTTTTTGAACTCGGCGTAACTTGGATCATCCACCGGAACAAACACTAACGAGCGCTCAGCCAGCTGTGCTTGGTGCAGATCCCGGTCGGCCTGTAGCAACAGCTCAAGACGGGGCATCAAGCGCTTACTTATCTCATCGGAATCTGCCGCCAGCGCAGTTATCGCGCTGTACGCCACAGAAAAGACAATCACTAAAACAAGTACAAACAGCGACGATAGAAACAGCTGTTTACCACGAAAATTAAGGTTGTTAATCCAGCTCATAGCTAAGTCCTCGATCATCAGGGATCGATAATTAAGTCATTAGCTGAAAAGTTAGCACAAGCAAAAGGTTAACAGCCAAAAGGGCTGCTAACTTCGTTGCTCAGTTCACAAAGAATTTCTATTTGGAAGGAGGGAAGGTAACCAATCTATTCGATGAAGTAGGTACCCCAACCGTCATAATGCACGTCATGCTTTTCGGCGAACGCGAACATCTCATTGGTTTGTTTGTCGATTTTCTCGATATTCAATGGACCTTTAGCGATCACGTCACAACAAAGTAGAAGCTCACCGTCTTCCATCTCCAGCTCTTCCGCATCGGTCACTTCAAAGCCCTGCTTGAAAGCATCCAACACCAGTTTTTCCAACTGGTCGAAATCATCGCTGGCGAAGTGATGCTCGAAAGTGTATTCCGCATCTGGCTGGCTGCCATCTTCAAGCAGCGCTTCTACCGTTTCTCGGTTTATCTCTAGCTGTTCAGCGATCTCTTGCTCTAACTCTGTCATGTCAGGTTCCTTCATGCTAATGCGTCAGACTGTTCGGTTGCGCCATTGAGTTTGTCCAGCTCTGCCGACATCAAGCTGTGGGTGTCAGCCATCAAGCTGCGTATATCTTTGTCTGTGGTATCAATAGGCTCAAGAAATTCAACGCGAATAACGCCATTAGACCACTTATTTAAACCAATACCATCCATCGACGAGACCGCCACGGGAACCACTGGCACCTTAGCTTTCATCGCCACCCGAAATGCGCCACTTTTAAACGGCAGCAGTCCTCTGCCTTTGCTGCGAGTGCCTTCAGGGAACATCCACACGCTCATCTGTTTCTCAGTGATGCGCTTAACCACCTGGCGGATCGTGCCGGCAGCACTTTTGCCGTCACTACGATTAATCAAGATGTTGCCGGTGATCCAAAATAGCAGGCCGAATACAGGAATATAAGCCAAGCTTTGCTTGCCAACGGACACGGTACGGGGGCGTAACACACCGGCGATCGCCAAAATATCGATGGCCGTTTGATGATTCGCTACGTAGACCGCGCTGCCGGTCGATTTAACCGAGTCAGGTACATTCGCTTCTAATCGCAATCCGAGAATAAAAAGCATCCAGCTAAAAGGCCGACCGACCAAATGCATGAGATTTGGATGAAATGGTCGTAACAGGCAAAACAGCACGCAAGGCACTGTAAAAATCAATAAATAGATGAGCAGTAGCACTACCCGAATAACAGCCAGCATGATTCCTCGCTTTTCTTCCCTTAAGAGGGCCAGTATACGTGTACCGGGCACGCTCGACAGCTCTGATCTCATCGAAAAACGACTAATCTATCGAGCTTTTCTCCATCAAGCGCATATTTGGCCGATGATAAAGCCTATCCAATCATGGTAACTAACTGCGCAGCCACATAAAATAGACTTTAATTTGATCTTACCCCGCGCTGAAGGCGAATTAGATGCAGCACCAGCAAGATGGCCACCATCTGGTATTTTGGCACTCTCCATTAAACCCACCACCTTCTCGGGAGTGGTTTTCAGCTAATCATTGGCGCTCACTCGATGCCATCAGCGGTGAAAGTCATGGCCGCGGCGTGACCTATTTTATCAACTTTCAAAGCCACTGCTGGGTGCTCAGACACTACCATCGCGGTGGCATGATCGCCCATATCAGTGATGACCAATACTTCTATAGCGGCTTGAAAAACACTCGCGTTTGGCGAGAGTTTCAACTGCTCCAGCAGATGCACCAACTTGGCCTGCCGGTTCCGCTGCCGATCGCTGGCCACATCTGCCGTCGCGGCCTGTTTTATCGCGCCGATCTCATCATTGAACGGATCGCCAATGCCTCAGATCTGTTTCAGCAACTGCAACAGCAGGCCCTGTCCGCCAAGCAGTGGCAACAGGTAGGCGAAATAATTGGTCAGTTTCATGCCGCCGGCATTTATCATGCAGACCTTAACATCCATAACGTTTTGCAGGACAACCAGGGGCGTTTCTTCCTTATCGACTTTGACCGTGGTGAGCAACGCTCCCCTGCACACCAGTGGCAAAATGACAATCTGATGCGATTGTTACGTTCCTGTCGTAAAGAGGCGAACCGCGTACAAAAGTGGCATTGGCAGGAAGATGACTGGCAGTTGTTGATGCAGGGCTATCGCCAAAGCAACCCTGACTTCGCCAACGAATAACAACAAATAGAGGCGAATAGAGACGAGTAGGGGAAAATAGAGGCGACGAAAACAAAAAAGCGGCCGTAGCCGCTTTATATCTGGTTATCGATCAGGGGTGACCGTCGCTCAGAACGTGTTTCATTCGAACAAAATTCATACACGAAAGGCCAACAGACCCTAGGCACTAAAACAGGTTATCACTTTCGCCAGCAATACCAGTTGGCGGGTTAACCGGATCCTCTGCGCCATTTTCAGTGTCACTCGAGCCGGTCGTATCCGCCGCCTGCCACTCTACTCTTTCCACCCGTTGCAGGCCTCGTGGTAACTTGTTGCCACGGCGACCTCGCTCGCCACGGTAATGCTCGATATCGGCCGGTTTCAGCGTCAGCTTGCGCTTACCTGCCCACAAGGTCACATCGGCATTTTCTGGCACCACCTCAAGTATCGTCACCACCTCTTCCCGGCTTGCAGCACGCGCAGATGGAATGCTGATCACTTTGTTGCCCTTACCTTTGTTCAATTCTGGCAGTTGCGACAACGGGAACACCAGCATGCGGCCTTCATTGGATATGGCCAAACAGAGTTGGGCAGCAATATCGGTGATCGCTTTTGGCGCCAACACCTTAGAGCCGGTAGGCAGGTTCAGCAGGGCTTTACCATTTTTATTGCGCGCCACCATGCTGTCGAAACTACCAATAAAGCCGTAACCCGCATCGGAAGCCATCAGATAGCGCTGCCCCCCACTGGACATCAACACATGCTCAATGGTTTCACCGGCAACAATACTAAAGCGACCAGACAATGGCTCGCCCTGACTTCGGGCCGATGGCAAGGTGTGAGCATCGGTAGCAAAGGCTTTGCCTGAACTGTCCAGGAACACCACGGGTTGATTGCTACGACCGATCGCAGCCGCTTTAAAGCCGTCACCCGATTTGTAGCTTAAGTTCTCGGCATCAATATCATGCCCTTTGGCACAGCGTGCCCAGCCCTTCTCGGAAACGACCACGGTGACAGCTTCGCTTGGCACCAAGTCTTTTTCCGATAACGCCTTGGCTTCATGACGCTCAACCAGCGGACTACGGCGGTCATCGCCATGCTTTTCGGCAACTTCCAGTAGCTCTTTTTTAATCAGCGTCTTCATCCGGCGATCTGAACCAAGGGTAAGCTCTAGTTGCTGTCGCTCTTTTTCCAGCTCAGCTTGCTCGCCAGTGATCTTCATCTCTTCGAGCTTGGCTAAATCACGCAACTTCAGGTTGAGTACCGCTTCGGCTTGTATATCACTCAAGCCAAACCGTGCCATCAATTCCACTTTCGGTTGCTCTTCGGTACGAATAATCTCAATCACTTCATCAATGTTGAGGAAAGCAGTGAGTAAACCTTCGAGGATGTGCAGGCGCGCTAACACCTTATCCAAACGGAACTGCAGACGACGACGCACGGTTTCTCGGCGGTAGACCAGCCATTCGTTCAAGATGACATCGAGCGACTTCACCTGTGGTCTGCCATCCAGACCAAGCATATTCAGGTTAACGCGGTAGTTTCGTTCCAGATCGGTGGTGGCAAACAGGTGCTGCATCAACTGTTCAACATCGACACGATTTGAACGTGGCGAGATCACTAAACGGGTCGGGTTTTCATGGTCTGATTCATCGCGCAGATCACTGACCATCGGTAACTTCTTGGCCTGCATCTGTGCCGCGATCTGTTCAAGGATCTTGCCGCCAGACACCTGATGGGGCAATGCATGGATCACCACATCACCAGATTCCATCTGATACACGGCGCGCATTTTCAAACTACCGCGCCCCGTTTGATAGATCTTCTTCAGCTCACTCTGCGGCGTAATAATTTCCGCTTCTGTAGGGAAGTCAGGACCTTTCACAAACGCCATCAAGGCATCCAGATCAGCCTTACTGTTATCCAGCAAATGGACACATGCATCGACCACTTCACGGACATTATGTGGCGGAATATCGGTCGCCATCCCCACGGCAATGCCTGTCACGCCATTGAGCAATACATGGGGCAGTTGTGCCGGTAACACTTTCGGCTCTTTCATGGTGCCGTCGAAATTCGGCGTCCAATCAGAGGTTCCCTGCCCCAGTTCTGACAGCAGGATCTCAGAGAATTTGGCTAACCGAGCCTCGGTATAACGCATCGCCGCAAACGACTTCGGATCATCGGGCGCACCCCAGTTCCCCTGACCATCAACCAGTGGATAACGATAGCTAAAGGGTTGAGCCATCAGCACCATGGCTTCGTAGCAAGCGCTGTCTCCGTGAGGATGATATTTACCTAACACATCACCAACGGTACGCGCAGACTTCTTATGCTTAGACGCGGCGGATAGCCCTAGCTCGCTCATGGCATAGATAATACGGCGCTGTACCGGCTTTAGGCCATCGCCGATATGCGGCAGGGCTCGGTCCATGATCACGTACATGGAGTAGTTAAGATAGGCTTCTTCGGTAAACTGACGTAGAGGCACCTGCTCTACACCATCAAGGCTGAATGCGACGGGATCGCTCATCTGACAAGGCACTTTTTCTAGGGTTAATTGGGCTGCTATACCATGCCAGAAATTAGCGCGCGCTTGAATAGCAAAGAGGCCAACACAGGGGCTTTATCACATCACAATGAACAATTATCGGTGGCAGGAAATGTAGATAGCTATCAGGCGCTACTCGTCTCAACCAAAATAGGTTGCACCGTATGCAACATCGGCGCAGGTTTACCGACATAATAGCCCTGTGCGTAATCGATACCCAACTCCTTAAGTACTTCATACAGCGCGGCATTTTCGACATATTCGGCGATGGTTTGATAGCCAAAGTGGCCAGCGATCTCAACCAAGGCTTTAATAAATACCCGATCAGAGGGCTTATTTAGCAGCTCTCGCACAAATGAACCATCAATTTTGATGTAGTCCACCGGCAGCTCTTTTAGGGTGTGGAAAGAGGAGAAGCCGACACCGAAATCATCCAGCGCAAAACGACAACCCAGCGACTTCAAGCGATCTATCGCCTCGCAAGCCAGAGGCAAATTGTTCAATGCGGCTGTTTCAGTGATCTCGAAGATCAAACGGCGACAATCAACCCTTGATTCCTCTAAGATCTTTTCGATCTGACGCATCACCCGTGGATCGGCAAACGAACGCCCAGACAGGTTGATCGATAGGCTGATCTCTTTCTGTGATGATGGCAAACCCAGTAGGGTTTGTACCGCATTTTCGATAACAAACAGGTCGATGCGGGAGATATAGCCCCCGTCTTCGGCGGCCACGATCAGCGGATAAGCGGAGACCAGTCGATTGCTGTCGTCTTTAAAGCGCAACAACACTTCGTAATGGCTATTTTGGCCGTTGGCAAACCCCTGAATAGGCTGGAACACCAAGGTCAGCCTTTCTTGGTCAATAGCCCGTCGCGCTTGCTCCAGCCAATAACCACGTTGGCGGCTATCCTCTTTAATCGTTTCCCGCTGATACAAGGAATAGCAGTTCTTGCCCTGCTGCTTGGCTTGGTACATGGCCAAATCGGCATGGGCTAACAGTTCATCCAGCGAACGCCCCTGCTCTGGATAAGCCACAATACCCAGACTGGCAGAAGCGGAATGCAACTGTTCTTTACCACCGATACGCAGCTGTGAAACAACACGCACGACTCTCGCGGCGACCATTTCGGCCAACTCGCTACAAACACCCGGCAGATAGAAAGCAAACTCATCACCACCAAAGCGAGCACATAGAACATTCGGTGACAGCACCTGTTCCAGTGCCCCAGAAACAGCCCTGAGCATGCGGTCACCCACATTGTGACCACTGTAATCATTAATATATTTGAAGTTATCTAAGTCGATAAAGAACAGGCAGCCACGTTCATCTCGTAATAAGCGTTGCCCCAGCAGAATTTCAAATTGGCGACGATTGATCAATCGCGTCAGTGAGTCATGACTCGCCAACCACTCCAACTCTTCCGCTCGATGGGTCAGCTCTTTCTCCATGCTTTCGAGCTGATCGGTCAACTGAGATGCAGCATTCGCCAGATCATCGGTTTCATCAGCGAAGTGGGTCTTCGGCAAAGAGGAGATTTCATTATGCACATCGCGGTAACGCGATTGCGCAAGCTGCGGCAAAATAGCGATCACTTTACGCACACGCAGCAGTGGGCCGCGTAAAACCAGCAGCAGTGAAATAAGCAGAACAAACAGTGCGACAAAACCAAATACCAAGTTGATGGCTTGCGCTTTACCTACCGCTTTCACCACCCCATCGATGTCGACAAGAGAACCAATAAACAGCGCATCATTGTCCACAACCGCCAATGGCAAGGCAGATAAACGCATCTCAAGGGCACGTTTATCCATCTCCACTATCACTGGTTTGTTCTCCAGTTCGCTCACTTGCCAGTCCGACAATAGCTGCTTCAACGGTTGCCGCTCACGGAATGTTGATTCCAGCAGCTCAAGTTTTTCGCCATTGGCGCGCACGGTAAACAGCGTCGAACCTAACTTCTTCTCCATCACCGGCATCAACTGGTTGAGCTTAATGACGTACACCAGACTGTAGCGCTGAACAACAGCCAGCCCAGAAGAGAAGCGATAAGGCACCACAGCCACTAAATAGCAGCGGTCACTGCAGTGAATATAATTGCGAGCAACGGGGGAATAGAGCATCTCGCTGGAGAGTTTGTCCAGCGGCAGGGTTTGATAGCCCCAACTATCTAGATATCTAGCTCGACTATCAAATAACATAAGACTATCAACGGAATAGCCTAAATTGTTGCGCAAGTCGCTCCAAAAAGTGGACATGTTTTGGTAGCTGGTTTCAGTGAGGCGGTCGTTTTCAAGTTCATTGAGGCCAACTTGACTGAGACGGTTTTGACTAAGCACCTGCAGTTGCTCAAGCATATTTGCAAGCATGCCTTCGAGCTGTGCACTGCGTAACTGACTTTGGCTTTGACGTTCAACGGTAAAGTAGTTGTTCAGACTACGGTGGTTCAGATAGGCGTAGGTAGCAAAAAGCACCAGGATCAAACACCCCAGTAACCCGCCAATCTTCCATCCTAAACCAAATCTAAAACTTAACGCCCACTTCACAACAGACCGCGCCCTGATACTACTGATGCGCTATAGCGCCGCTAAAAAACGGATTATCCTCCGCTAAATTAGCTGTGTAAAAGCTAACTTAGCAGAGATTGATTTGGATCGCGCTGGCGCGCGTTTTAAACGATGTTTAAGCGATTTGGCTCACACAGAGAGGGGCACCTCAGGGCAGATCCGCGGCCAATTCACCGGCCTCATCCAGTGCAAGATCAGATTTCTTAGGTAGGTCACGAAGCATAGATTCATGAGCCCGAAGCAATAGCTGCTCAACCGAACTATCATCGCCGGTGAAGGTCGCGACACCAAAACGGCATGAGAGAAAATCCAGATCTTCGATACGACTGGAAAACACATGAACAATCGCTTCACGCATACGTTCACATGCGCGCCAGGCTCTGACATCATCGGTATCAGGCAGTAAAATTAAAAAGCGTTCACCACCAATTCGACCAAACAGGTCGTTGCCCCGCAACACCTGCTTCTCTGCCGCAGCTATCTGAACTAACAGGTCATCGGCCAACTGATGCCCATAGCGATCAGTTAGCACCCCAAACCCTTGTAATTCAAACTCTACCAAACTAAACACACTCGGTAAGCGCATCCCCTTTGGCTTTAGCCATTTACCAAGGGTATTGAGCATATAACGACGATTGAAAAGCTGTGTGAGCGGATCAGTATTGGTGATCCGTTTCAATTTGGTGTGGGCAAGCCATTGCCAATACAGGGAAACCGCCAGCGCCAGGCTCATTACTAGAAATACTGCACTCCAGATAAACCAACGCCGCTCTGATGCCTGACTCTGCTCCAGTGCCAATTGACGTAGCTCTGTTTCCTGTTCCAGCAATACATTTTCCAACGCTTGCCGATCAACATCGAATGCCACTCTTAACAGCGCTTCTCTGCGCCGCTGCTCTGTATGGTAGAACTCCCGTAGCTGTTCAACATATTGATTGAGCTTTAAATAGGCTTCTGTATATGAACCGCGAGCCGCTAACACATTGGCATTCAACCGCTGGGATTGCTGGCTCATCCAAGTCTGTTCCAGATCATTATGCTTGTTCAGCACAGTCAACACGTGCTGGATCCGCACGTCAGCCTGTTCCACTTTAGCCAGACCCAAGCTTATCTCTGTACCTGTCATATAGAGTTGAACTTCGAACGCAGGATCACCGGTGTCACTCAACATTCGCTCCGCTTTGAGAAAAGCGCGCTCCGCTTTGCTATATCGCTTTAACGCCAACCAACCATTTGCCAGCCCCATCTGGGCGTAAGCCATATCCTCTTTCAGCCCTACCGTTTGCGCCGCTTCGAAAGAGAGCTCAAAATTGGCGATCGCATTTTGGTATTGTTCGTCGGCCTGATAAGCACTCGCCAGGTTATACAAGCTGACAGCCATCTCTACCGGATCGCCATGGGTTGCCGACAGTTCATAAGCCTGCAGATAGTACTTAATCGCGGTCTGGTGACGCGCCATATAACTGTAGATGGTGGCCATCTCGTTTGTGACAGCTGCCAATAGCCGGCTATCACCACTTTCACGCGCAAAATCGTGGGCAATTCGAATATGTTCTAACGCACCTTCGTTTTGCTCCAGGGTAGAAAGCAAGTTTGCCATTCCCATATGCGCTTCGGCACCAATATCGGCGTTGCTTGCCATCTCGGCATAGGTTATCGCACTGCCGTAAAGCTCTCTCGCTTCCGCGTACTGACTACGAGATAACAGCGTGTATGCCAATCCGGTTAACAGATGAGCCCGCGCTTCCGACGGTGTGTCAGGCAATCGCGTCAGCGCCAAACGCGCCACGCGTTCTGCTTCATCCCAGTTTCTAATGCCACTATATGCATCGGTCAATAATGCACTGAGAAAAGCAAACGACTCGGCGTCATGTTGACGCTCATTTAACGCAGTCGCCAGCTCCCTCACCGCGTCGGGGGGGGACTGATAAACCAGATCTTCATAACGCTGCCATTCCTCACTGGACATCGCTTGGGCAAACGATGAACACAACAGCAGGAGGCAGGACAATCGTCCAATGAAAGTGAATATAGTCAAACAGTGATCCATCAATGTCTTTAACATAATGAGGTTAATTTACGTGAGATATGAAATGAGTTCAGCTCTAAACATCAAATAATTCGCGATGAATTAATGCAAGATCCTAGTAAACGTTTCAAAAACCATCGGACGATAGTAATAGAAACCTTGTGCATGGTGGCAGTGACGACCCGTTAAGAAGTCTGCTTGTCCCTGAGTTTCAATGCCTTCTGCCACCACCTCTTTCCCCATGATCTGAGCAACAGCAATCATGGTGGAAGCCAAACTACGTTTCGCAGGATCATTCTCGGTGTCGCGTAACAAGCGCTGATCAATCTTCAATAGATCGATAGGCAACCGGGTGAGGGTCTCAACAGCACATGCGCCAGCACCAAAATTGTCGATGGTGAGCCCGACCCCCAGCTGATGAAGACGATGAAGTAAATTCTCAATCTCCGCCACATGATGTAGCAGCGTATCCTCTTTCAGTTCAATCCGCAGGCTACCGGCAGGAAGTTCACTCTCTTCAATCAACAAACGTAAGCGATCAACCAAACCGGCGTCGTCCATCTGTGAGGCCGATAAATTAAAGGAGAGTACGGTATCTTTGCCTTGTGCATTCAGTGCATGCGCATCCTTAACGACCTGCTGACACACCCATTCACCTATCGGTTTTAGCAGCTGATTACGCTCTGCCAGTTCAATAAACATCGCGGGAGCTAATAAACCTAAGCGCGGATGACGCCAACGCAATAAAGCCTCGGCACCAGATATGGCACCATCCTCCAGTGCGATCTGCGGCATATATACCAGCTCCATCTGCTCCTGCTCTACCGCACTGCGCAACTCGGAGATCAACGCATATTCGCTGCGAGCATCCACCGCAACCTGGGTATTAGCAAACTGATAACTACTCACACCTGATGCTTTCACCCGATACATCGCCTGATCGGCCAACTTCATCAGCTCTTCAGCCTCCACCGAATCAGCTGGCGCTAAAGCGATACCAATACTGACACCAATCTCGACACGCTCGCCGTCAATCACATAGGGCTGGATCACCTGATGCAACAGCTTTTCAGCTACCTGAGCAACCAAGTTCGGCATCTTAACGTTATGCAACAACACAATAAATTCATCACCACCGATCCGGGCAATATGGTCGGTCTTCCGCAAACAGCGCTTCAGTCGGCTCGCGACCTGCTGCAGTAGTTGGTCACCGGCACTATGACCTAAGCGATCATTGACCTGCTTAAACTCATTCAGGTCGAGAAACAGCAAGCCGGAACCTTGGCCATCACGATGATATTTCGCCAGTGCATCTTTAAGTTGCTCATTGAATAGCTGTCGATTTTCTAACTGAGTCAACGCATCAAAATAGGCCAAGCCGTGCAGACGAGTGCGAATAGAGTCCGCCTCAAGCTCGATGATACGGGTAAGCATCACCAAGCTGGCTGCCAGCACAAAGTTAAGTTCGTCAGGGTACCAATGGCGACTGATATCACACTGCTCAACCACCAACATGCCATAGCTTTTCTGGTGCAGATGTAACGGCACCACGATCATCGAACGAAGTTGTAACGATGAAAATAGTTTGCTGAATTCGTTGGTGCGAGAATCTTTCTCAGCATCATGGGCAGCAAACGCAACACCCGCTTCAATCGCAGTAAATAGATGATTGAACTGACGGCGATGCAGTTGATGGGAGATCAGCTTATGTTTGGCGACGCTGGTGTTCTCGTCTGGGTGCACAATCAACTTTAACAATTGGTGCCCCTGCTCAAATGACCAGACACCGCAATGGGATGCACCCAAAACACCGTTTATTTGTTCACAAACGTGGCTCACCACCAGCTCGACGGCTGACAATGACATCACCCCGGCAGTTAACTGATTGATCACCAACCCTTGGCGATACAGTCTTTTCTGTGACTGCGCTAATTTGACTTCATCGTGACGCGCACGATCTTCCGCTTCTACCAGCAACTGCTTCACGGCTGCCAGATCCCGGGTTTGCCGCGTCAGCGTGTCTTCCAAGGTTTTTTGCTGTTGATGCAAATCGGTCATATCGACCAAGATAGATTCGGTGAGACAATACTGGCCATCAACATGGCCGGCAATACGACCTGACTCCCAGATCCACAGCACACTGCCATCACGATGAACAAGTCTGTACTGCAAGGTAAAGGATTCTGTTTGATGAAGCTGCTGCAACGCCAAAGCGCGCAATCGGGATAAGTTTTCTTGCGGGTGCAACAAGGATTCGAAACTGCGCACGGCACCGTTCACAACTTCGTCAGCACGATAGCCAGTAAGTTGATGCATCGCGGAAGAAGCAAACGACAAAGACATGCTGGGATCCATTCGGCGGCAGCATATGGCACCGGGCAAACTATTCAGTAGCGCCCTTAGCTCACAATCACAACCCAATCGAGAACCCAACGACTCTCTATCAATTTTTTTCTGTTGCAAAGGGACACTCCTTGATCCCAGCGAACGGCCAATAATCTCAGTATAGTCAAACCTGTACAATTAATAGCCGTAAACAGTGAAAATTCCGTTTCCACCGTATTCCAATCAATAAAGAGGCGCCCTATAACTCGACGCGATCGCCTTTT
The DNA here is from genome assembly GCF_003336225.1 of Corallincola holothuriorum. Lineage (NCBI taxonomy): Bacteria > Pseudomonadati > Pseudomonadota > Gammaproteobacteria > Alteromonadales > Psychromonadaceae > Corallincola > Corallincola holothuriorum. The sequence goes on along the minus strand of NZ_QPID01000002.1, from coordinate 378,690 downwards.
TGTTCAAGCCACACTTTGCGGTCGGCGGAGCGCTTCTTTGCCAACAACATATCCATAATCAACATGGTCTGCTCAGCGTCATCAATGGTCAATTGCACTAAACGGCGAGTATTGGGGTCCATGGTCGTTTCACGCAACTGCAACGGATTCATCTCACCCAAACCTTTAAAGCGCGTCACCTGAACTTTGCCGCGCTTTTTCTCCGCTTCTATGCGATCCAAGATCCCCTGTTTCTCTGGCTCATCGAGGGCATAAAACACCTCTTTGCCGACATCCACACGATACAGCGGAGGCATCGCCACATAGATATGTCCCTCCTGCACCAAATGGCTGTAGTGGCGTAAAAACAGCGCACACAATAAAGTCGCAATGTGCAACCCATCAGAATCCGCATCCGCCAGAATGCAGATCTTGCCGTAACGCAATCCTGATGTGTCTTCAGAGTCTGGATCCATACCGATCGCCACAGAGATATCATGCACTTCCTGTGACGCTAGGATCTGCCCGCTGTCAACTTCCCAAGTATTGAGAATTTTACCGCGCAACGGCATCACCGCCTGGATCTCGCGATCCCTAGCCTGCTTCGCCGATCCACCCGCCGAGTCTCCTTCCACCAAAAAGATCTCGCTCAGCGCGGGATCATCCGAGGCACAATCGGTCAACTTGCCTGGCAATTGTGGGCCACTGGTGACTTTTTTCCGCACCACTTTCTTGGCCGCGCGCATACGACGCTGAGCGCTGCTAATACAAACATCCGCTAACAGCTCAGCAATGTCGGTATGTTCGTTTAACCAGAGGCTAAATGAATCTTTGACGACACCGGAGACAAAAGCCGCACACTGGCGCGACGATAGGCGCTCTTTGGTTTGCCCGGCGAACTGTGGATCCTGCATCTTAACCGACAGAATATAACTACAGCGATCCCAGATATCATCAGGCGTCAGCTTAACCCCGCGTGGCAACAAATTGCGAAATTCGCAAAACTCACGCATCGATTCCAGCAAGCCATTCCGCAAGCCGTTTACATGGGTACCGCCCTGCGCTGTTGGGATCAAATTGACATAGCTTTCGCCGATCTGCTCGCCACCATCAGGTAACCAAGTGACGGCCCAATCAACCTCTTCGTGCTCAGAGCGAAACACGCCTGTAAACGGGTCTTCAGGCAAGGATGGAAACGCTTTGACGTGTTCACGTAAATAGTCACGCAATCCATCTTCATAGAACCACTCGTGATTCTCGCCATTCACTTTGTCGTTCAGCTTGATGCGTAATCCAGGGCAAAGTACCGCTTTCGCCTTGAGAATATGTTTCAGCTTGGTGAGCGAGAATTTGAAACTGTCGAAATACTTAGGATCAGGCCAGAAATGGACACGGGTACCTGTATTGCGCTTGCCAACGGTTCCAGTAACGGCTAATTCCGATACCTTATCGCCGTTCTCAAAGGCTATTTCATGTACTTCGCCATCGCGACGAATAGCCACCTCTACACGGGTAGACAGCGCGTTGACCACAGAGATACCAACCCCGTGCAAACCGCCACTAAACTGATAGCTATCGTTGGAAAACTTACCCCCAGCATGTAACCGGCAGAGGATCAGTTCAACCCCGCTGACCCCCTCTTCTGGGTGAATATCGACGGGCATTCCGCGACCATCATCAATCACCTCTAGCGACTGATCGGCATGCAAGATCACTTGCACATTGCTCGCAAAGCCTGCCAGCGCTTCATCGACACTGTTGTCGATCACCTCTTGTCCAAGGTGGTTAGGGCGCGTAGTGTCGGTATACATACCAGGACGCCGCTGAACTGGCTCTAAGCCACTCAGAACTTCAATCGCATCGGCTGTATATTGCTGGTCACTCATCAATAGGGCTCTATGGTTGCTATTACTTACTGGCTAAACGCATTGGCGACTATCACCATGCGCATCACGAAAACATGGTGGCGAGGGTGCCATATCTTGTCAATCCTCACCACTCACACCGTTTGGGATTGCTGGAAAAAACGAAAAACTTCGGGAAGATAATCAGCAAACATGGTGAAAAGATGATCGCCACCATCCTCAATTGAAAACTCAGCACCATGATACAAGGCTAAAGCATCACGATAATCTAACACCTCATCTCCCGTGGTTAAGAGTACTTTATAGCGAGCAGGCGCACTGATCGTGGGCGTCATATTCAATAATTCATCCATATGCGCCAAGGTTAGCTGGTAAGACTCGCCAGTATAAGGATTATGCTGCGGCCCCAACGCCTGACGCAGCAATTTGGCAGGGGCTACTGCCGGATTAACGAGTACGCTGGGCAGATTAAATTGCTCTGTTACACAGGTGGCAAAAAAGCCACCTAATGAGCTACCCACACAACCGATAAGGTTGGGTGTACTGAGGACAAGTTGTTGAATTTGTCCCCACGCGGCCTGAGGCGTATTAGCCAATTGCGGCGTAAGCAGTTCAATGTTTAACGCCGATTGCAGAATGTAATCGGCGAGTATTTTGGCTTTTGCTGACTGAGATGAGCTGTTAAAACCATGCAGATAAATCAATCGCTGCATCAGTAGCCTTTACTTGCCAAGTTAGGCGCAAACGGGTTGTCCTTCAGGCGCAACACTTCCGTATCAATCTCACCATCATCCAGCAGCGTCAAACGACGATAACCGGGAGCGACCGTGTCCAAAGTAAACTGGTCACAATTCGGCTTAAACTGGATACAAGTGGATGGCGTTGATAACAGACGGATCCCATTGTGCATCCGATCAAGGGTCTGGTGCACGTGCCCCCAGACAACCCCTTTAACCTGAGGTAACCGGCTCAATAAATCGAGGAATTGACTACCGTTCTTCAGTTGATGCTGATCCAACCAGCGGCATCCAACCGGGATAGGATTATGATGCAGCAACACTAAACAGTGGCGATCCGGATACTCAGCAACCGCTTTTTCAACAAACAACAATTGCGATTCAGATAAAAAGCCATAGGTATGCTTTTTCACCTGGCTATCCAGTAGCAAAACCTGCCATTTAGGGTAAACAATCTGCTTTGCGGCGTGCAGTGTTGGGTTATCTAGCTCTGTCGCCATGATCCGCGGATCATCATGATTCCCGGGGATCCAGTAGCAAGGCGCGGCGAATCGGGCAATACCATGGGCGAAGGCGGAATAAGAGCTAATAGAATCATCCTGGGAGATGTCGCCAGTCGCCAGAAATGCGTCGATCTCAGCCGGTTGCTGTTCGATCAGATCCAGCACAGCATGAAAGCTATCCCGTGTATTGACCCCTAGTAGCGACTTTTCAGGACTACCGAAGAGGTGGGTATCTGTAATTTGAAGCAGTTGTGGGCATACCCTTCCTTCAGGTAGCACTGCTTCGACTTTGAGGATTTCCACTTAAATTAGCCACTATTTTCCGGAAACGGGGTCTACCTGTATCAGCGGAGCGGTGCCATAGCCAAACTTTTTGCTGTGCTGCAGCCACTCAGCAAGAAACTGATTAACCTGAATTTTTTCATCTTTATGATGCATTTTTCTATTAGGATAATCATACCTTGGCTTGAGCCTGGAAATCTGCTGACTAGTTAACACTTCTGCCACGCGGGCATCGTGGTACAGCCTCACCGTCATTTGTGGCAACAAAAAAGCAGCTGCACCTGCGCGATGTTGTTCCAGTAAGATGGTGCTGGTGTACTTAGTTTCTTCAACCAGCTGCATCGACACTTGTGTGTGCGTGTCCAACGCCCAAAATAGGGTATCACCGGCGCTATCCAGCCTCACCAGCAAAAAACGTAAACTGGCATAGTTATGCTCACAGCAACGTAAAAACGCTGACACATCAGGTTGATAGCGGCCGCTGCGAGACATCAGCTAATCCACTTCCCAACGCGACTTAAGCGCATCACCATGTAACTGCAGCCACTGTAAAGCGATAATCGTCGCGGCATTTTCTACCTGCCCATCAGCCAACATCGCTAGCACCTGCGATCGAGGTAACACCTGAACTCGGATATCTTCGTGCTCATTTGCTAAACCATGCAGACCGCCGATACCGCGACTATCAACCTCGCCGACGTACAGCTCAATCCGCTCGGTTGTGCCTCCTGGGCTAACCAGATAACTAAACAGGTGCTCCACCCGTCCCAGCGTTAATCCCGCTTCTTCGGCGGCCTCGCGATGGGCAACCTCCTCTGCAGATTCGCCCGGCTCAATAATGCCTGCCACCAGCTCGTATAGCCAAGGGTGACTGGTTGTCGCGCAGGCGCCCACCCGAAATTGCTCCTGGATCACCACACTATCGCTCTCCGGATCATAGGGCAGCACCACGACGGCATGACCACGTTCAAACACTTCGCGATCCATCTCCTCGCTCCAGCCACCCGCGAACAATTTATGGCGCAAGCGATACTTCACCATAGAAAAAAAGCCAGCATAAAGCGTCTGTTTCGCAAGCAGTTCGACATCTTTATCAGTAAAACGATCGGGTAGGCTTTGTGATGAACTCAACGGATATTCCTCAAAGCAAAGATTATTCTGACGAAACTCATTATCTGCGCCGCCTAACATGACTACAAGCAAACAAGCACACCCAAAAAAATTTCTGTTACACTTCAGGCAAAGAATTGGTGAGTTCTCAAGGGTATACTGCTGAAAAAAAAGCAGCCGATGTTGCTCAAAAGCCAAGTCATAAAGTCAAGTTAAAGAGACTTAAAGGAAGATAGATAACAATGGTCAAGAAGCCCCTTTCCCTTGCAGTCACACTGGTGCTAGGTTCTTTAACCAGTTCTGCTTTCGCCGATGACATCTGGCAAATCTATGAAAAATCATTAGAAGCCGATCCTGTCATTCTCCGAGCCGCCGCCCAGCGACAGCAAGCATTTGAAGCGATAAAGGAAGCGCGAGCGACCTTATTACCGCAAATATCAGTGACTGGTCAGTACACCGATACCAGCAGTAACCGTAACTTTCGTGAAGGTGACGGCACCAGCGCGAGCGTCGGACTGACCCAAGAGATCTATCGTCAGGAAAGTTGGATCAGCCTGGATTTAGCAGAGAAGTCAGCCCACCAAGCCGATGTTAATTACAACCTCGAACTACAGCGCCAAATACTCCGCGTGGCAGATGCCTATTTTGAAGTACTACAGGCAATGGACGATGTTGAATTCATCAGAGCAGAAAAACGTGCCATTGAGCGTCAATTAGAGCAAACCAAACAGCGCTTTGCCGTAGGTTTGACTGCCATTACCGACGTCCATGAAGCACAAGCAGAATATGACCGTTCTGCTGCCGATGAAATTGTCCAAGTCAACGTGTTGGAAAACAGTTACGAAGGGCTTCGGGTATTAACCGGCCTCAGCCATCGAGACCTCGACATCCTCAATACCGACCTGTTTTCACCTGCGAAACCGCAGCCTGAATCAGCGCAGAACTGGCAAACAATCGCGAAAGACAAAAGCTTATCACTGGCCTCTGCTCGCGTAGCTACCGATATTGCTAAGCAAAACATCGACTTGGCAGCGGCAGGTCATATGCCCACGCTGTCGCTGTTTGCTCAATATGACACCTCGAATATTGATAGCAACTTAAACAACGGCCCTGACAGCTATGATGACCAAACCATAGGGCTGCAGGTATCAGTGCCTATCTATACCGGCGGTGCCATCACCTCTCGCGAACAGCAAGCGCAGTATGCTTATGTTGCCACTAGCGAGCAGATGAATGAAACCTATCGTGAAGTCAATCGCGTCACCATCAGCAGCTATAACGACGTTATCGCTTCCATCAGTGCGATCCGCGCATTCGAACAAACCGTCGTCTCGCGGGTTAGTGCCCTGCAAGCAACGGAAGCAGGCTTTGAAGTTGGCACACGTACCATTGTCGATGTACTTGATGCCACTAGAAACCTTTATGATGCCAAAGCGCAGCTTTCCAGTGCCCGTTACGCCTATGTCCTCAGCGTACTGAGCCTGAAATTTGCCGCCGGTAACTTAACAGAACAAGATCTAAAAGATGTTAATAAGGGTCTGAAACGACCGGCGTAATAGTTTTTTCTGACATAAAAAAAGCCGCAATAGCGGCTTTTTTTATGTCAGATACAGACCTACCGCGACAGGCCGAGCCATTGCGACTATGACACACATGCTCACCATTTCCTCAAATATGAAATCGTTATACAGCAAAAACTAACTTGTCAGACCAGCTAGTGAGATGTGACAAAGATCACCTTCAGCCGCTATCTCTTTGATTAAAATGCCGCTAGTTTATTCATGTGACTTAAAAAGGGATCTCGCAAAGCGAGCAAAGGGATAATAAAACGATGGCAACGGGATTTTTGCTTCTAGTCTTGGCAGGTATTGCCTATTTGCTTTGGCGGTATCGTCAAGGTCAAAATAGTAACGGTCAGCTTATCGATCAGCGCTACCATGCCGTATCCATAGAGCAGGGACTCATTTGCTGCCGCCACGTAGAAAAACTTCAACATCAACGCTATTTGTCGCACGAAGCACCACACATTCCTCTGCCCGGCTGCGATCAGCCAACTTGCCAATGCCGTTACAAGCACCATTCAGACCGACGTAATCGACACAATGACAGACGCGATATATACGGTGTTAAGCAAGCACTGTTCGATGCGTTGACCACAGGTGAACGGCGGAAAACTCGAGACAGAAGAGCAACACCGGCATCCTAAGATCATCGTTTTTTATAAAGATAGTCGCTGCGATGGGGTTGAATAGTTGTTAAGCTGCAGCCGAAAGATCCCCTCTAAGCCATTAGCAGTAAGGTAGTACGTTGCAGAAATCGAGCCGATATTACTTAATCGCCCGCCTTCTTATTACGGTCTACTTCTTACTACCGTCCTTGGCGTTTGCGCAGACTTCTTTTCCGGTTTTAGAGAAACAACTGTCCGAAATAGACAATGACGACCACCAGCAAGCCTTAAAGATCCTCGCACGCTACCGCTCTGATTTAACGCTCTGGTCTGTGACTGAGCAAGCGCGCTTCTATCGGTTAAACGCGGATCACCAAATTGAGACCAGTCAATTAGATATAGCTAAACAAAACTATGATCGTAGTATCGGTATTCTGATGCCGCTAGGCGCATCAATCGACCTCGTACATAGCTTGTTGGAGCGTTCCTATATCCGCTACGTACAGACTAACGATCGCGAAAAATATTGCCCCGATAGAGTGATCGCAGAACAGTTCGCCAGAGCATTAGATAACGATGAACTGCTGGTGAAAGCACTGACTCAACTTGCTTTCTGCAACAACGATGATCAGCAATTCGACAAAGGATTGAAGCTATTACAGGAGGCACTGTCGATCGCACAGCGCTCCAACTTATCCTCTGCGCGCGTTGCAATGATCTATAACGCCACCGCACTGATTTATAAAAATAATGGGCTCAATTCTCAGGCTTACGAACATTTCAGCAAAGCCTACCAACAGTGGCAGTCAGTGGATGACAAAGTGGACATGGTGAGCATGCTCCACGGTATGGTCGGTGCAGCCATTGAGCAAGCTAAATGGCAACAGGCGAAGCAGCATGTCGGTGAGATGTTTGAGCTAGCCAAGTCCGCGCCCGAACACCCCGATTTCGAGTTTTTCGCCTATTACAATGCCGGCCGCAGCGCTTTGGCCAAACATGAGCTTGAACTGGCTACCGGCTACTTGGCAAAAGCGCTAGACAGGCAAGCAAACACCGCAGAAAAATTCTTTGTAAAGCACACATATGCCTTGCTCGCCGAAGCTCATCTCCGCAATCAAGCCTGGCAACAAGCCTATCGCTACGCCGAACAATGTTTAACCTTGTTACAATCTTCAGCCAACGAACTCAATGATTCACGCTTACTTTGCCAAGCAATTATCGCGGCGCAACAGAACGTGCCACAAGTAACCTTAGAGGCAATGCTGCAGCTTGCAGATAAACAGACCAAAGCGAAGCGAGACTTCGTCAACAATGCCATTTTGAAAGCCGCCCTCACCCATAATGAAAAGCTAACCCAATTTGAAAACCAGCTGCTTTTAAAGCAGGTGGAAATTAATGAATTGGCGTTACTCAATGAAAAAGACCAACGAAAAATTGCTTATCTGACTATCGCCATCTTCGTGCTCTTTATGGTGGCGTTAGCCGCAATCATCATCTTTCTGGCGCGCTCGCGGAAGGTATTGCAACACCGTGCAGAGACAGACTTCCTCACCGGTATCGCCAATCGTCGACGTATATTTGAACATGCACAACGACTGATTGAGCGCGCGGCCCACAACAAAGATCCACTGTCGATCATTATCTTCGATATCGATCACTTTAAGCAGATCAATGACAACTATGGGCACAACGTCGGTGACTTAGCCATTCAGCAAATTGCCCGCCTTACGGCGAATTCCCTGCGGCCAGGGGATATTGTTGGCCGTATCGGTGGCGAAGAGTTCCTCGTTGTACTGCCGAATACGCAAGAGCTTCAGGCACAGGAAGTGGCCGAACGACTACGCGTAATGATCGCTAGCACTAAGCTAGAGATCGAAAATCAGTCGGTACGCGTTACCGTCAGTTTAGGGGTGTGCACGTTAGACAAACAACGTTACGCGTTACAGAGCATCATCAATGCCGCAGACGAAGCGCTCTACTTCGCCAAAAATGCAGGCAGAAACCAGGTAAAGGTCAGCCCCAGCAGTAACTGAGGCGCCTCTGTAGCAGAGGCAATAGCGACGAGAAAACGCCTTGTGTAAGCAAAGCCTTGTGATAATCCTTCACCAAATAGTCAGCCTGCTATATTTAAAGCGACCACTTTAGCAGCGAACAAATTTTTACTGATATCGACAAAACATTGAAAATTCAATCCGGTGTCAAAAAATTTTACACTTCAATAAGCTAAAGTCGGAGCAGCATGCCGTCAGTCATTATTGAAGAGGTGGGGAATGGGATCTAACAAAGTCGTTAACAAGGACGATTCGCAAACAGCTACCGAAACGCAGCAAACAACAGAGACCGCTGAACGCGTCATCATCACCGCGAATGAAATGGTGCCAGTCCCAGAGCCCTCTGAATATAACTTCTTCACCGAGCGGGAACTGGAAAAGATCCTCGCGAACCTCGATACCTTACGTGACGATGTTTACCCCAGCACTGGCGCCGAGCCAGAACACTCAGCTGCCAATCACAGCTTTCCATCAGTTTGCCTTATTGGCCTAGGACGTTGCGGCTCAAATATTGCGTTAGAAGTTGCCACTCTGGTTTATCGCGCCCGCTCCTATTATCTCAATGAATTTAAAACCCAAGAAACGCAAAGAATAGAAAAAGATGGTCGGCCGCTGCGCTGGATCCGTCGGCGGCTGCACCTAAACGCCGAGAATACACTCAAACCTATCTTCCTTATCGAGCCGATCGTGATGCTCGGTGACCTGGATAAAGATATTGCTGGGCGGATCCGCTACTCCTCAAGAACCGAAGATGGCAAGTTCCTAGAGAACTACACCAAAATGAAAATCATGGATCTATCAGAGGTTCATGCGGGGGGGGCTGGTAACGCACCGATATTGGGTCAATATCTCGCTAAAATCATCTTGAACAAAGACACAGAGAAATTCAGTAATCAGGATTGGAAGTTTATCCACTCCTATCTAATCGACTCCTGCGGCATCAAGGCCAACCAGAGTCGACTGTACTTCTATATTTTCAGTGCCGGCGGCGGTACCGGTTCAGGCATGGCCTCTGAATTTGGTCTGGCACAGCAATATGCCTACATGCGCAAGACCTTTGAGATCCGCCCCAATGACACACTGGATGACGACCGCCATCGTTCATTTGTCTTCGAACCTATCTTTACCAGCGGTATCTGTATTCTGCCGAATATCTCCAACCAACAGGCATCTGTATCTGAAGCCCTGCATATCAATGCCGGCCGTCTGCTATGTAAGTACCTTTCTGAAGAGTGGGATTTTTCTTATAACTACGAAGATGAGGCAGAGAGCGAAGCCAGCGTCATGCAACGTATTCGCCCATGGAATGCGATGATGTTGATATCCAACGATATCATGCGCTACGCCGAGGAAACCGACGACGGAAAGATTGAAGACATCGATGTTAACTCGATGGAGAAGTACGCTAATCAATATATCTCGCAGCAGATATTTAATATCTTGACCGCACAAGCCGTCACCACAGACTACGACGAAAACTACTTCCGCCGTGCCGGTATCGATATTGGAGAGACCATCCGCCTGGACGCCAACGACCTGTTTATGAGCCTGGCTGGCCCCGTGGCGGTGGCTTATGCGGAAAGCGTTGTACCCCACCAGGAATCAACGTTCGGCGATAAGCACCATAATATCGACGTTGATGACCTGTTTTACCGCTCCATTGAGCTGCCCCATTTCAACAAGGACACACAGGCAATTGAAGGCATCAGCTTGTTGCCAATTGAGTCACAACGCTATCGAGCTGCATTAGAAAAGTATAAGAGCAACAGCTACGATGCATCAGCCCTCAATGATCTGCACTTTTTCAAGAACTGCTCATCCATTGTCTCAATTGTTTCGTTGCCAAAAGATTTCAAGCTCTCCTATGTCGATTTAAATCGACTGAAGAGCCATCTGAATGCGCTGTTCCCGAACACCACACTAAAACGCTATGCTTTGGTGATTGGTACCTCTGCCAACCTATCACTGACCACTTTGGTCGCCAAAAGCCCATGCCTCAGTGATGATTTCATCACGCTGATTGTCTCTTACATCAAACGCTGCTTTGCCAAAGACAAATATCGTTATGAAGAGACATTGGACAAGACCCTCATCGACATGATTAAGGCCGAAGAGTTTGATGAATCCAAGATTGATCAACTGGTCAATGTTTATGAAAGCCCGGCGAAGATCCTCGACACCAACTGGTTTGCAATCAAGCCTATGTATGAGAAAAAGTATCGAGAGCTGATCCGCGACGACAGTAAATTCCAGTCGATTAACGATATTCGTCTCTCGTCGGAAAATATCAAAAAGACCATTCGCTATCTACGCGAGATCTATCGTCACCGTATCAGTCGGACCAAGATCTTATCCCTGAGTGAGTGATCCACTTACCAGTGCTAGCTGCTATGCGGCTGGCACAGAAGCAATAAAAAAGCCGCAACAGCGGCTTTTTTATTTCCCATTAGCACTGCGGCTAATCACATTTAAGCAAATTGTACTCTTCGACAATAATATAGCGACCTTCAGCGATAGGCTCCTGATAGGCTACGGTATCAAACTTAAGGCCGTTCTTTTTCGCCAATGTCTTCGCCTCTTCCCGAAGCCTGGTAAATAGGTTGTCGTAGGTGCGTCCCACCGACGCAAAAGCAACTTCTTGCAGATTCTTCATTCCCAAAACGATTTGACACTCATGGACTCTGGCACCATACCAAGGCACTAGCCGTGGCGTTTCAGCAGCCAGTGCAGAAAAACTCATCATGGAAACAACAATAGCCAGAACAATCTTCTTCATAGAACCTCCACATCTCACTCATGGCTGCCTGCACCTTTCTTATTATGGGGAAACCCTTTACATGCAAGCGCCAAGTGTAAAAAAAGCCAACATAGATAACTCACTTTAAGGGTAGGCTACTGGTCTGACAACTTGGGTTGGCATATTCAAATTTTTGGTCTACTTCACGCTTTGAACCGAATTGTTTACAGTGCAACCGCAGCCATACCTCAACACTTTATAAGCTGTCAGCCAACGGAACTGATAGATCGCTCATAGATCCGGCAGACAGATCTCTTCCATAATAGAAATATAAATAATTCCCTATATAAATCAGAATCTTCTAATTCAGGTAGAGAGTGAAACCATTGCAATGACACATCGGAGAGCGGGCATGCAACAAATAGCGTATGACACAAAAAATAGTCAATCCCTTGTCATCACCGTCATCGGTGGCGGTAATGCCGCCCACGCTTTAGCTGCATTGCTACCCTATAAAGGAATCACCACCCGACTGTGGGCGCCCTTTGCTGATGAAGCTCAGCAACTAAACCAAGGTCTGAATGAGCAAGGCTACATTCATGCTGAATTTGCAGAACATAATCCTATCCACGGAGCGATCCAAGGCCGTCCGCAAATAGTCAGCGCTAACGCAGCAGAAGTTATACCAGGCAGTGACATAGTCTTGGTTCCCCTGCCATCATTTGCCTATCGTGATCTATTTAGTCAGATTAAGCCTTATCTCAAACCGGGCATGATGATTGGCGTTTCACCAGGACAAGGTGGCGTTGATTGGGTGGCCCGAGAAATCCTCGGCTCCCTATATGATGAGGTAGTGCTATTCGCCATCATGCCTATGCCGTTCAACTGTCGTATCAGTGAATATGGCAAACGAGTAGAGGTGCAAGAACTTAAACGTGCTTATCGGGTGGCTTGCCACCCTGAATCGGCCAGCGACAGAGTCTGCACTTTGAATAATCTCTTTTTCGGCCAATCAGAGCCCTGTGGCAACCTGCTCACTGCCAGCCTTTACCCCATCAATGCGGTGATCCATCCCGCTCGCCTCTATCAACTGGCCAAAGACTATGAAGATAACCAGCCACTGCAAGCAAACCCGCTGTTTTACGAACAGATGACAGATGAAGCCACCGCGCTGATGGACAGTGTGAACCAAGAACTGTTGGCCATCGCTGCGGCATTAAAGCAAGCTCACATCCCCTGTGGCGAGCTGCCGCACATTGCAGATTTCCTTGCCAACTACGTTTATCAAGAACCGTCACAATGCCTTACCAGTTTCTTTCGAGATAATCCTGCGTACAAAGGGTTCGGAACGCCTTTCATCCCAATCGAAGGCGGCTGGCGGCCTGATTTTTCCAATCGTTACTTTACCGAAGATATACCTCTGGGGCTTTGCTTATACAGAGGGCTGGCAGAGTTGGCTGCAGTGGCTACTCCCACCATTGACAAGATCATTGAGTGGGCACAAACCCATATGGAAAAATCCTATTTAGTCGAAGGCCAACTCATCGGCAAAGATATTAAAGAGACCCATGCGCCGCAACGCTTTGGTATTAATACGCTGACCAAACTAAGAGAATTCTATACCTAGTTTCTAACACAGAGAGGCAATACGTTATCGAAGCATCACCACAAACGCTTGCAGGGCAGTTATCTCTAGATATGCATAAAGATATCGCTTTTGGGCACTAATAATTCAATAGTCCTCCCTTAACAAAAAATTGCCTAAACATTGTTAACCAACTGTTTTTCATTGAATTTTACGGTTTAGGGGGAAATCACAGAAAGCAAGACACACCGGTTACTTCTCCTATGGGAATAAAATCGGATGCACTGATGAAGGTAGTTCGTTTCGGTCTAGCCCGTCAGAGCTAGCGCAGGTCCCATCCCCCCTGCTTCTCGCGTTGGATTGCGCGTAGCACTTTCTGCTGGCTATGTTGCCAATCACTGTACCGCGCGACAGATTTGGTTTCTGAATGGCTGCGATAAAGGTTTCCGCATCTAAGCCTAAGCGTTGCTGAATAGGCGGCGTACCCTTAAGAATACTGCCGCGTTTATCCGTTCGTTGTGCCCTGCCTGTCCAATCTACCAATTCAAGGTAGTCTGCAAATGAAATGCCTTCAGTCTTGTCTTGGTCGTAATTGCCTGCAAAGGATTGCAGCAATGGTGTTTTGGCTGTCTCCTTATTTAAGACGAATTTTTAACACTAGTACAATCAGAAGAATATAGAGCACACAATATAAATATTTTTTAGTCACATCCGTACTTTCACTTTTGCATTCAAAAGGAAATAAAAAGTGGCTGCCCCCTACTTCTCTATTAATTGGCAGCACAACATGACGATTAATCAATGCCATGCAGAACGCTTTGCTGTGCTACTAACCGCTGCCCCAAGTGCTTACCAGACATGTATGGACGCCCACCTTACCTTCCCGCTATTTCGTGGTAGGTATATTCACTACTATGTCACCACTAAATAAGTATTTATTATACACCGGAGTAAATATCTTATAAGACAGTAACCTCGGGGCTAATGATGTAAAAAAACCTGAGGTGAAATCAAATCTACTGACCCCACCATCATCTATCCCATCAGGACCAACACTATAAATTATCATCCCGTTCATTATTTTATATGTTTTTAGTCGCTCACCTGAGCTATCGAAAGGATCAACATCGCAACCACCCCCTCCACAAAAAACACTTTCTCCCTGCTCCTTATAACTACGATTTAAGACCGATAACGTTTCATTTAAAACGACTAGATCTTTATGGTAAAACACACTGCTCCAAATTTGATTGAAAAAACTCAAGGCAAGAAGCACTAAAAAAAACAATCTAATACTCTTATTTTTCAAACAAAAAAATGTCAACAACATAGAAATAATAATGAAAGAAATGAAGCTACTCAACCCAAAGTAATAAAAAGCCACACTTAGGAGATCAACCACCATGACTGAAAAAATAAAAGCGACGAGATATGATGCTATCTTTTTAGAAAATCGACTTTGAAGCAAATTATTCACCTAATTAACTAGACAAGTTTCTATATTAGTATGACAAAGCAAAAATAAAGCGATCCAATAATAAATTAACATTAGGGTTTTCTATATCACTCTCTTCATAGCTAGATAATGGTTTATCTCTAAACTTTGGAAGTTTATTTTCGATCTTGGATTCATATACTAAAAAAAGTGGCTGTCCCCTTACTTTTTTTCGGATCTCAATACTGAGCCTGCAGCTTCCCCTGTCAACGCTTAACCTCTGCCATTACTGACAGCGGCCCATGACTCGGGGCTTCGGCGGCTTGCTAAGCCTTACCGAATAAAGGACTTTCACCTTCAATCTCTTGCCGATTTATCTCGGCGCACTGAGTGTCCTTTCTATTTGTCTATTTTCGCTTTAGTGGATGCCTCCACCTCGCTTCCAAATTCATCATATAGAGTGATTATATATTTATTCTCATCATCATAATATTCTATAAAATATCCATTTTCGATAAGTATCCTTCCATCTACAACTTCCGCATTCAGGCCGCAATTAATTTTTCCATCATAAATAGAGAATGCTTTTTCAATAGAAACGTCTTGTTCGTTATAATTATGGTTTTCGACCACGACAACAAATGCCTGATAGTGGCATATTGCTAACCTTTCTATCGATTCATCCTTGCAAGAAGAAAGGATGAAGATAACGACAGAAAGAAATAGATATTTATAGTTAAACCTCAATAAATTCATCATTCCATTTCTATCTTCTGTTGTCTCCAACTTAAAGAATCCACTTTAGGGAGAGTTTTATTCAGTTCAATCTGATAGTTTAAATCGACCTTCTGGCTTTCCGTCTGAAGCTCCCTCCTAAGTGCATAGATTTGATAATCTCTTCCGAATTGAGTGATTTCACTATCGTGGCCTAGCTGGGTGAAAAATTCGTGAACCGCATATTCTTCCCTTGATAACCCTAGGTGAAACGCTTCATCCACATGAGCATACTCATGAGCAATTGTAGCCTCCACAACTTCGTCACCTACTCCGGCGGTTCTAATTAAAATCAGGTCCTCTTCTTCCCAGTAACCTAGTTTAGTTCTACCCCAAAAGTCAGCAGATCCACTATTTAGCCCACTCTTTACTGCACATGTCCATACTTCTCAAACTCTGGTATGGCCTCAAATACTTTTTGTTGTAAACGTGCAATTCTTTCTTCCGGTGACTCATTAGTAGGTATCGCTTCAGACGTTACCGAATCCTTGTTCGCAAGTAAATCAGTCTTCCCAAATCCCAACTGCTTAAATGCCGCTCCTTCATAGGCGCAACAATATACATATTGACCAACGTCATCGCAGCGAACTTAGCGGCGCCGGTTACCGCTTTACCCAGTACCGCCCCCCAGCACCATCTGTCCATGCTCCATAGGCTTGCGAAATCCCAGCAGCGACTTGACCGATACCTTGAGCCAACGAGAACATGCTATAGACAGTCGAAACTGCACTGAAAAAACTCGCAATAGCGGCATTGGAGGCGAAATACTGAATAGCCGCAACAACTAACATTTGGAAGATATACCCACTCGGATCGGTCGCATTCAACGGGTTATTCATCACGTAGCTATAGCGGTTCAGGTTTTGGCCGCTATTAGCCGCCTGAATATGCGGATCGGCACTCAAAAAGCGACCAAGGCGCGCGTCATAAACACGACAATCTCACCCTGCCTTCATTACTTTATTATTTTTTAGTACAATCAGAAAAATTAATATCGTCACTATCGCCATTATCATCAACGCCATTAGGCCCAAACGAGTAAAATATTGGCATAGTATTTCTATCTATATACTTGTAAAAAATCTCCTTCCCCCAAATATCAAGGTAATAATATTTCCACCTAACATATGGCCCTATCCATTTAGCATCCCTGTTTTCATGATATATCTTTTCTAATTTATCGGGATAATCGCCTACTTCATTTCGATAAGAGTTAATCGAAGAATATAGAGCACACAATCTAAATAATTGCTTAGTCATATCCATACTTTCACTTTTGCATTCAAAAGGAAATAAAGTAAAAAGTGACCATATAAGAAAGCAGATAGATGCTTTCATCATTTTTTAAACCCCATTCAAATCGCCCGCTTTCATTTTGACGAACTTTCAAATTACTCGAATCCAAATATTTATAAAATAATTAGAAAATTCTTCTGGTTTATCGGAATACAAGAGCATATCGGTTTCACGCTTATAAATACTATTGTGGTGAGAATCTGAATCTAAGAATATTCTGAAAAATGCGCCGTCGTCTCGATATCATTAAATAAGATTAGAGGCGAGTGCTAATTTATTGTTAACAAATGTGTTAACTGTTTAATAAATTTACAATTTTGAAGAGTTGATGTAGATCAAATGCTTAACATTTAAACTAATCGAGCATTTTCACTATTTAAATGGCGCCGGATCGCTAGCAGTGTAGACACCAGCGCGCCCTGACTCTTAGTAACCACATCCTTTCCGGCTTTGGCAGCTTGTTCGGCTTCATCGGGGTTGGCGATTAGCTGACTCACAGCCGCCGCCAAGCTGTCACTATCGGCTACCTGCTGGCAATTACCGGCGGCAACCAGCGTGCGCGAAATCTCTGTAAAGTTAAAATCAAACGGACCATTTAGCGTAGGCATGCCCACGGCCGCTGGCTCCAGCAAATTATGGCCACCATTAGGGACTAAGCTACCGCCCATAAAGCAGATATCGGATGCCGCTAACAGCAACATCATCTCACCCATAGTGTCAGCTAGGTAGATGCCACAGGTAGGATCTAACTGATTTAAGCTACGACGATTAAAAATCATGCCCTCTGCCTCAGCACGCCGCTGACATAGCGACGCAACTGCATCAAAGCGTTGCGGATGCCGCGGGACAATGATCAGCAATGCGTCGTTATGCTGTTGCCGAACTCGCTGATGAGCATCCAACAAGATCTCATCTTCCCCCTGATGGGTACTGGCAGCGATCCAGACCGGACGACGTGCAGCGATGTTTTGTCGAAATGAGTGACCATCCTTTGTCGTTTGCTCGCTGATCTTTATATCGAATTTCAAGCTACCTGAAACAGTCACACGACTGGCGTCGGCCCCCAATTCGATAAGGTGTGCTGCGTCTTGCCCCCCTTGGGCCAACACGCTATGAAACCCCTGCAAGGCAGGTGAGATTAACCACCGAAATCGGCGATATCCACGGTAGGAGTTATCCGACATCCGCGCATTAATCAGTAGCGACGGCACTTTTTGACGACAACAGGCTGCCAACGTGTTTGGCCACAACTCCATCTCCATCATCACCGCCAAACGCGGTTGAGTTCTGCGCAGAAAACGAGAGGTGGCATCAGGTAGGTCCAACGGTGCATAACGGTGGATCACCCGCTCCCCAAAAGCGGCTTGTACCCGATCGGCACCGGTGCGGGTGGTGGTGGTCACTAAAATAGGCAGTTTGGGGTATTCGGCAAGCAAGCGCTCAACCAGCGGCGTTACGGCGATCACTTCGCCGACAGATACCGCATGCAGCCATAATGGATGGCCATCAACTGGAGGCACAAAGCCTAAATGCTCAGGCCAACGCTTACCTATCTTCGGCTTACTGCCTTTGGGCCAATGCAGTAGCAGAAGCCCAACCGGTAAAGCCAAGTAAAGCAGGAGTGAATAAAGCGCCCGAATTACCATTACTTAGCGGCTCTATCACCGCGGATCGCATTGATGATCTCAGTAGTAGAGCAACCGTCTTCAAAATTTAGCACCCGGACTTCACCGCCATTGGCGCGTACGGCATCACCACCAGCGATTTCATCTGGCTGGTAGTCGCCCCCTTTAACCAATAGATCTGGCAATACAGCAGCAATTAAACGTGCAGGGGTATCTTCACTGAATGGTACCACCCAATCGACAGCGCCGAGCCCCGCCAATACCGAAGCGCGACGATCGGTTGGATTAACCGGACGACCAGGGCCTTTCAAACGGGCGACAGATGCATCGGTATTAACCGCCACGATGAGGCGATCCCCCAGTTTTGCAGCCTGATTGAGATATGCCACATGGCCAGCATGCAAAATATCGAAGCAGCCGTTGGTCATCACCACCTTTTCGCCGCGAGCTTTAGCCGCTTCAACCGCGTAAAGCAGTTGATCTTCACTGACCGCACCGAAACCGCCCTCTTGCCGTTCTCCGATAGCGTTGGCCAACTCGATAGTCGAAACAGTTGAAGTACCGAGTTTACCCACCACCACGCCAGCAGCAGCGTTCGCCAAGGCACACGCTTCACCAAATGATTTATTCGCTGATAAAGAGGCCGCCAATACCGAGATCACCGTATCACCGGCACCTGTGACATCGAACACCTCCTGCGCTAATGCTGGCAAGTGCAGCTCTGGTTCATTGGCCTGCAGCAAGGTCATACCATGCTCACCGCGAGTCACCAGTAAGGCTTGCAGCTCTAGCTTTTCCCGGAGCGCGTGACCGCGTTCCACTAGCTCAGCTTCATCCTTACACTTACCAACAATAGCCTCAAACTCTCCGAGGTTTGGTGTCATTAAGGTCGCACCACGGTACTTTTCAAAATCGGAACCTTTAGGGTCCACCAACACGGGCACATTGGCCTCTTTCGCCAGCTGTACCATCTGCTGCACGGCAGACAGCGCGCCTTTGGCGTAATCAGACAACACCACCACTTTGGCCGTCGCCAACTGCGCTTTCATTTGCGCCAACATAGGTGCGGGGTCGACCTCGTCAAACCCCTCTTCGAAATCGAGTCGGATCAGCTGCTGATGACGGCTAAGAATGCGTAATTTAGTAATGGTGGGATAGTTGGGAAGGCGGTAGAAATCACACTCAACATTCACCCCCTGCAACTTGCCTGCAAGTGCGTCTGCGGCTTCATCCTGCCCTGTCATGCCAATAAGTACCGCTTTGCCACCCAAGGCCGCCACATTAAGCGCCACGTTTGCAGCACCACCAGCTCGCTCTTCGATCTGCTCAACCTTGACCACAGGTACGGGAGCTTCGGGAGAGATCCGCGATGTCGGTCCATGCCAATAGCGGTCCAGCATCACATCACCCACTACCAACACTTGGGCCGTATCAAAATCTGGCAGGCTTACTCGCATAACTGTTTGTCCTGATGATATAAATTGTCGATATTCTAATGAGCTGACACGCGACATGCCAGTTTACTCACAGATATAATCATAGCGGTTGTGGTTCGACAGGCTAGCAACAGATATCTACAATACCTGCCCTGAACGATTTCAGGCTGCCACTAAGCCCGAGGATAGACGAGTGAAAGAAGCGCCATCACTGACATTAAGCATGTTTCACCCCCGCCACTGGCTGACTTGGTTCGGCTATGGGGTGTTCTGGCTTATTGTGCAGCTGCTTCCCTACCCCTTACTAATGAAGCTCGGCAGGGCACTTGGCCGTCTGATGCAGAAACTACTGAAAAAGCGCGCAGACATTGCAGACCGCAACCTGCAGCTCTGTTTTCCGCAGATGAGTGACAGCGAGCGACAGCAACTGGTCGATAGAAATTTCGAATCTGCAGGCATGGCGGTAATAGAAACAGGCATTGCCTGGTGGTGGCCTGACAGGCGTATCCAGAAGCTTTGCCATTATGAAGGGATGGAGAACCTACCCAAGGAACAAGGGGGCGACCAAGGCATTGTCTTTCTAAGCATGCATTTTCAAACCTTAGAGATGGGCGCTCGGTTGTACAGTAATACCTACGCTGGCATCGGTTTCTACCGCCCGAATAAGAATCCGATCATTGAGTTTTTCCAATACCGTGGCCGCTCCCGCGGTAAGACCTACCTGATTGATAAGCGCGACATTAAGTTGGCTGTTAAGCAGCTACGGAAAGGCCACCGGCTTTGGTATGCACCGGATCAAGATTATGGTCGTCGCAGTAGTATCTTTGTGCCTTTTTTCGCCGTGCAAGACGCTCCAACTATCCCGGCCACCAGTAACCTAGCCAAATTGGGCAAAGCCAAAGTAATGATCTTCGTGCAATCCCGGCTACCCAATAACAAGGGGTACCAGCTAACACTGAGCCCTGCATTAGACAATTTTCCTTCCGATGATCTTGTTGCCGATACCACAAGAATAAACCAGCTGATTGAAGCCGAGATCTTAAAACAGCCGGAGGAGTATATGTGGATGCATCGGCGCTTTAAAACTCGCCCCGATCCAGAGCAGCCCTCGTACTACTAAGCTTTGATGGCCCGGTGCTGCCCTACATTAAGTTGAATACCTGCGTAAAAACAGCAGGATGAGATGACCTTGCTATACTCCAAAGAGGTGCCGCATCAGCGGCCTGTTACGGAGTATCTGCTGCAGCATGGATCAGTTTACGCCGCTTCTTAGAGCCAGAACCCTGACGCTATGGCTAGACAGCTTTTCAGATTGGTTTAAACAATACTGCGCCCATCACCGTCTCAGCATCATTTTTTGGGATGATGATATGGTGGCGCTTGTGCTCGACCATAGAGAACAAGCCAGTTATAGCTTTCACAGTAATCATGTCGAAGAGCTAGAACCACCACTGCCCTGGTCAGCCTTGGGGCGGGTCGAGCCCAGTAGCCAAAGTTTTGTGCAGTTAGAAAATGAATCAGCGTCGCATCACAGCTGGCTGCTCAAACTTAACTGTACTGCACCATTAAGCGCTGTCATCTATTTGGAAACGTCGGACGCGGCAGATACCTCAGCATTGCAGCAGGTTGCCGATCAAAGTGAATCACTTGCCGCTTTAGCTGAGGTCCAATGGGATTTCCATGTACTGCAACGGCAACAGTATCGTATGTCGGAATCTCCCTTAAGCAGTGGTGAAGTAGACCTATTGCCCATCATTGAACACTGCCCAGCACTGATATCGGCTAAAGATCTTAACGGCAATATACTATTCGTTAATCGTCACTTTGCCTTGCTCGACGGCCCCTCCCCTGAGGAGTATGTCGGTAAGAACGTATTTGAACTGTTTCCAAAGAAGATCGCCTCAGAACTATGGAGCAACGATCTAAAAGCGATCAACCAAGGTGGGCTCGAAGTAGAAGAAACCTGCTATCACAAAGGCGGCAAATTACATACCTACCTTTCTAATAAGTTTCCGCTTAAAGACAGTACCGGAGAGATATTTGGCATCTGTGCGATCTCGACCGACATCACTGAACGCAAAGCGACTGAACTTCATCTGCGGGAAAGTGAGCAACGGCTCAAAACACTGCTGCGCTATGCGCCAGAAGCTATCCTGATTTTTGATGTTGATAAAGCTTGTTATATCGATGCCAATCGCAATGCGGAGAAGCTGTTTGGTCTCAATAAGCGCAATCTGATGACAGCAGATCCTGCCACCCTGAGCCCCTCGTTGCAGTCAGATAAAGGCAGCTCAACCACCGTAAGAGCGCAGATGATCCAACGCACGCTGAATGGTGAAGTGCCGCATTTTGAATGGCTCTGCCTGCGTCATGGCAGTGAAGCCGTGCCCTGCGAAGTGCGTATGGTGCAATTCCCAATGAGTGGTCGGCGCCTGATCCGTGAATCATTTATCGATATTTCCAGCCACAAAGCGTCGGAACGCAAACTGAAAGAGCATGAAGCTCATCTAGAGTATCTCGCCCATCACGATGCACTGACCGGCCTCCCGAATCGCCTGCTCTTGGCTGATCGCCTCGAGCACTCGTTGGCACTCGCCAGGCGCTCAGACACCCGGGTGGCACTGCTACTCTTTGACCTGGATCGATTTAAATATATCAACGATACCCTCGGACATGACACCGGTGATCGTCTGCTGAAAACCATCGCCAACCGACTGTCCGAAGCGGTCAGAACCATGGACACAGCCGCCCGGTTGGGCGGCGACGAATTTGTTGTGTTACTGGAACAGTTCGGTGCGCTGTCTGATGTCAGTCAGGTAGCCAGAAAGTTGATCGAAACCCTTGGTGAGCCCTGTAATGTTGCAGGTCACGAGTTGTCGCCATCCCTCAGTATCGGCATTAGCGTATTCCCTGATGATGCCAGTAGTGCAGAGAGCCTGTTAAAGCATGCTGATATTGCCATGTATAAAGCGAAAGAGTCGGGCGGTCGCCACTTCCGCTTTTTCACCGGCGAGATGGATCAACGCACAACACAGCAATTAAAGATGGAAAGTGAGCTGCGCCAGGCGATCATCAACAATGAGCTCTCGTTAGTTTATCAACCGCAGCTTTCATTGGCGGATAATACGCTCTGTGGCATGGAGGTGCTGGTACGCTGGCATCACCCCAAACGCGGCATTATCTACCCAGGGGAATTTATCCCTGTCGCCGAAGAGACTGGCCTAATAAACGATCTAGGATTGTGGGTAATGCGTCATACCTGCAAACAGATAGCCAAGTGGCGCAAAAAAGCACTCAAGGCACCACGCATCTCTATCAACCTGTCGGCACGTCAGTTTCATCAACATGATCTGTTGGCGCAATTAAAAGAGTTACTCCAAGCACACCAGCTTACCGCCAGCGACATAGAATTTGAGATGACCGAAAGCATGCTGATGGCGGACGCAGAAGAGACAGCACGCCTGCTCAATCAATTGGCCAAGTTCGGTATCTCCCTAGCGGTCGACGACTTTGGCACCGGCTACTCTTCCCTTGCTTATCTACAGAAATTCCCTATCCATCGGTTGAAGATTGACCGTCGGTTTATTCAACATCTGCCTGATAATGGTAATGACAGTGTCATTGTCTCCACCATTATCGCCATGGCTCATAACATGGGGATGAAGGTCGTCGCGGAAGGGGTTGAAACAGGCGAACAGCAGCGCTTCCTGGCGCGACTAAAGTGTGACGAAGCACAGGGCTACCTGTTTGCTAAACCGCTGCCGACGGAAGCTTGCGCTGACTATCTCAAAAATCATCAAGCTGAACTTTAATAAACGACAGCCCCTCGCTAGCGGCGGCAAGAAGAATAGCGCGACACTATTTTCCAGCAGTATCAGTTACTTTCGCTGAGTGTCAGGTAGTCTGGCAGATAACTTAGCCAAGCCTCTCTTACCTGCTGCCGCAGCGCTTGCCAACCATCAACAGGTAGCAGCCCCGGTAACTGCTGCAGAGCCAAACGGTGATTTTTATCCCGCAGTCGACAGTACGCGGCAATAAGCTGTTTAGATAACTCGGCAGAGACAATACCTTCCTCGGCTAAGGTCTCGAAAATACGCACATTGTCAGACCAGACGCTCAGCGCAGGATATTGCTGGCTATAGGCTAATACCAAATACTGCGCCAGGAATTCGATATCAACGATCCCTCCCGTATCCTGCTTCAGATCGTAAAGCTCTGCGTTACCCTTATTCAGGTGACCGTACATTTTAGCGCGCATCTTCGCGACATCCTCGGCCAACGTTCCTTGCTCACGGGAGCGTTGCAACACGTTAGCGCGCACTTGAGCAAAATCATCCGCCAGCTGACTGTCACCATAGACCACTCGACTCCGCACTAATGCCTGATGTTCCCAGGTCCATGCTTCCTTTGCTTGATAATCAGCAAAGGCGTCAATATGACTCACCATCAAGCCAGAAGCGCCCGATGGTCGAAGGCGCATATCAATTTCATACAGCACACCAGAAGGCGTACGGGTGGCGCACAAATGAATAATCCGCTGGCCTAGTTTCAGGTAAAACTGCTGATTGGTCAGTGACTTTTCACCCTGGGTATGACCTGCCGGTGCCTGATGCAGAAATACCAGATCCAGATCGGAGCCATAACCCAACTCGATCCCGCCCATCTTGCCATAACCAACCACAGCAAAAGCGTAGCTATTATCTGCTAACCCTGATGGAAGCCCATAGCGCAGGGTCATCTGCTGCCATGCCATGCCAACCACTTGTTCCATTAGCGCTTCAGCCAATGCGGTTAAGTGGTCACTCACTTTCATTAGAGGCAGTGCGCCGGCGATATCTGATGCTGCAATACGCAGTTGCTGGATCTGCTTGAATTGCCGCAACGCTTCCATCTGCTGTTCCAAATCATCTTCAGGAATACGCAGAACAAACTCACGTAACTCTTCACGATACTGCGTCGGACTTGGCGGCTGATAAAGGTGGGCAGGATCGATCAGTTCGTCGAGTAAGATAGGAAAACGCGACAGTTGCTCGGCGATCCACGGGCTGGCGGCACATAGTCGGCACAACTGATCCAGCGTACCGGGGTTCTCAAGCAACAGTTCTAAGTAAGCAGTTCGGGTTAAGATCTTGGTGAGCACCTGGGTAACGCGCTCAAACAGGAGCTCTGGACTGTCACCTTGCACCACGCGCTGGAGTAGGCCAGGCATCAATTTCGACAGGGTTTCTCGACCCCGATTACCCATTGAGCGTTGCTGGCATTGAAGACGAAAATCACGCAACAGTTTGGCTAACCGTTGACTCTTGCTTTCGGCGACACCGCACTCCGTTAAAATCCCTTCCAGCTCACCCAATTCAAAGTCATGCTGCCAAAGTTCGATGTAGCAGTCATCAACCTCTTCCTTACGCTCCTCCTCTTCACCAATCACAGAAGCAAAGACCTCATGTACCGCATCAGTGTGGAGGATGAGCGCGTCAAAATACTGCGCGTAGCTGGCATACCCCAACACATGCGCTAGGCGCAGCTGGTCAACATCACCATCTGGCAGCATCTGTGTTTGTTGATCACCAATCGCTTGGATCATCTGTTCACTGCGACGAAGAAACAGATAGGCGCGCCGTAACGTTTCCGAATCCGCAGCGTTCAATAAGCCATGCTCACCCAGCAAGGCCAGCGTCTCCAATAGCCCGTGACTCTGCAGCTCCGGCATGCGACCGCCACGGATCAGCTGCCATACCTGAACAATAAATTCGATCTCCCGAATACCGCCAGCCCCCAGTTTAATGTTGCTCAACTGCGATCGGCGGCGAACCTCACGGCTAATCATGGCTTTCATCTGGCGTAGTGAATCGATCGCGGAAAAATCGATATAGCGACGATAAATAAA
Organism: Corallincola holothuriorum; assembly: GCF_003336225.1. Classification (NCBI taxonomy): domain Bacteria; kingdom Pseudomonadati; phylum Pseudomonadota; class Gammaproteobacteria; order Alteromonadales; family Psychromonadaceae; genus Corallincola; species Corallincola holothuriorum. The sequence goes on along the minus strand of NZ_QPID01000002.1, from coordinate 353,221 downwards.
CGGACGTAATAAGCCTTCGAGCTCTTGGTGATAGCGACCGCGCGGACCGAGAATGCGTGCCTTGACCATGGCATAGCGTTCCCACTCTCGTCCCTGTTCTTGATAGTAATCTTCCAGCGCGGCAAAGCTCATCACCAAGGGCCCGCTGTCACCGAATGGCCGCAAGCGCATATCCACCCGATAAACAAAACCATCGGCGGTGCTTTGAGCTAACAAATTAATCAGCTTTTGGCCTAGCTTGGTAAAAAACTGCTGATTATCAAGACTACGGCGAGCCCCTTGGGTTTCACCGTTTTCCGGAAACGCAAAGATTAAATCAATGTCGGAAGAGAAGTTAAGCTCACCACCGCCCAACTTCCCCATTCCCAGTACGAGCATCGGTTGCGGTTGGCCACTTTGACGCCCCATAGGCGTGCCAAACTGCGTAGTTAACAGCTGATAGGCCCACGCCAATGCCTGACTCACCAAGGCATCGGCAAACTGAGAAAGCCGCGCTAGCGTTTGTTCAATCGGTGCGATATGCAATAGATCACGCCAAGCGATCAAAGTCATTTGTTGCCGCCTAGCAACCCGCAACACCTGCTGAACTTGGCGCTCATCGCCACCACACTGAGACAATTGCGGCGCCAACCATTGCTGATAACAGGCGGGGCCAGGCTGCTGCAGTTCGCCATCGATCACCTGCAATGCCCACGCAGGGTCTTTAATCAAATTTTCAGCCACAAAGTCACTCAGCGCAAACGCTCGCAACAGGCTACTTTTCATCGCCTCGGAAATAGCTGGTTCAGACACAGCTTGCTGCTCACAAGCCGTTTGAAAACGCTGCCAATAACGCTCAGCACCATCAGCTAGAATCTGCGGTAAGATCGGAAAGGTGGAGTCACTCTGGGACATGAAGATGTTCCTGTTAAGCGATGAAAAGCGATTCACAGCGCCCTAAAGCAGCGCTGCGCTAAAAACACGATGCTCATTCAAAAAGGGGATCATCAAGGGCTGATTGCCGGGATTGCTCAAGTGCGTGTAACAGCGCATTTCGCTTTCGCTCCAACCAGCGCCGATACGGCTTCTTGTCGGTCAAAGCTAAAGAATCAGCCACAGCATTAAGATAGTCTAACTGCGACCATTCAGCAGTACCGCGAGAGAGATCCAACCAGGCTTCACTGCACTCTGTGCCCTGCTCATTACTAAACAGAGCCGCAAAACAGAGCCGCAACTGCAACGCTTGTCTAAGCAGCGGAAACTTCTTCAAATAATCATCACCTGTGAACTCATGACCGGCATACAAAAGATGCAGCTGTTGCCACTGCTCAATTAGCGTGTCGCGCCCCAAAGAGATGACCGGCTCGTTTAATCGTGATGTCGCACCTAACAGATAACGACGCCAGCCCTGTTCGAACAACCACTCAGTGAAAGAGAGCACCAACTGACAATAACGGGAGGAGAGCAGTAGCGTAACCACCTCGGTTTCATCCGGAGAAGAATCCGAGATCTCAGCCAAACGTGATTTCAGCAACTTACGGTCATCTAGCTTGCGCAACTGATGGCCTTTATCGGCCAATGCGTGCTGACGAAATGACGCTTCAGGTACCCAGGCCAAGGTCTTAAGCAACCACTGCAGTTCATCACGCAGCGTTTCACTGGCTTCCAGTGGGATCGCATCCTGGTAGGCTTGCAACGCGCTATTGAGCCATTGGTAGCCATCATAAAGTGCTTCAACAGCAGCAAATGAAGGGCAACTAATAAAGCTCTGTTCATTGTGCTGGATGGTATCCAAGATATGCTTAAGAGTCGCTTCGAATGCCACTTCAACCGACATATCCAAACTAAGCTGCACCGGCACCAATGGGCACCGTTCATAGTGGGTTTCACCTTTGGCAAGACGATACCCCCGTGCAGCTTTACTTAAATGGCCTAACCTTGCGGGAACAGCACCAGAGATAGTGCGAGCCAAGCCAAATAGATGATCAGGATCGCCCTTCAGTAACTCAAACTCGACTTCCGCGATCGGCTCTTGCTGATGGTTAGCCTCAACATTACCGATATCCAATGCCACTTCAACTTCTGAGCCATCATCAAAGCGCAGACACCAGCTGCGGCGACGGAAATTAGTACTAAAAATCGGCACTAACTGTTTTTCCAGCCGTGCTGGCACTATCGTCTCAGGCCAAATATCCGCAGGAAATAGCGCTAAATCAGGACGACTTCCTTCAATAGGTTCGTTGTATTCAGGGCGCTGATGTAACCCTCCCACCACCCGTCCTGCGGTTTTTATGGTCTGTACCGATACATTATCAGCAGTTCGGACACGCAACCCTGTGTCGATGGCGCGTAACTGACGATCTGGCGTATCAAAGTAGATATTAGCCAGCTGCTTGTCCGCGGAATAGTAGATATCAGCTGCAGTTTCAATTGCTTGAACTAATGCCTCTGACTCACCGGGGATCACAAGTTTGATCTCTATTTCTGTTTCCATCGACTACATTCTGTTGTAGCGGGCGGAGAAATCACCCACTAATTTCAAGACATGCGACTGAATAGGTTTCATGCTTCACTAACATCGGCTAGTATTCAGCGCCAAATTTTAACGTTTCATGACAAACAGCGTCAGGAATTGCGTTCATGCCATTAAATAACATCATGGGAGTTTTTGCTAAATCTCCCATTAAACCGCTCGAAGAACATATTAATAAAGTTCATGCCTGCAGCGAAGAACTAACTAAGTTCTTTAAAGTCGTTCTGCAGCAGGATTGGAAAGCCGCGGCTGAAATCCGTCTCAAAATATCGACTTTGGAAAAAGAAGCCGATGCATTGAAGCGAGAGATCCGCCTCAAGCTGCCTAGCGGTCTGTTTATGCCAGTAGAGCGCACAGACATGCTGGAACTGCTCACTCAGCAGGACAAGATCGCGAATATCGTTAAGGATATTGCCGGACGCGTGCTGGGTCGAGAGATGGTGATCCCAGAATCGATCGCTGATGACTTCGAAAAGTATGTTGCTCGCTGTATCGATGCAACTGCGCTAGCCAAAAAAGCAATCAATGAACTGGATGAGCTACTAGAAACCGGCTTCCGCGGCCGTGAAGTTGATCTGGTTGAAAAGATGATCCACGAACTGGATCTGATTGAAGATGATACCGACACAATGCAGATCCGGTTACGCAAGCAGTTACGCTCCCTTGAATCTGAACTCAATCCTGTCGATGTGATGTTCCTCTACAACATCATTGAATGGGTCGGCGCAGTCGCTGACCAAGCAGAGCGCGTAGGTGCTCGCCTGGAATTGATGCTGGCTCGTTCATAAGGTACTGAATAAATGGAAATCTTAGTCAATTACAGCTTTGAGCTGATCCTGATTGCTGCGCTTTTCGGCTTTTTTATGGCGTGGGGTATTGGTGCTAATGACGTGGCCAACGCCATGGGTACCTCTGTAGGCTCGAAAGCGCTGACCATCAAGCAAGCGATTATTATTGCTATGATCTTTGAGTTCGCCGGTGCCTACCTAGCCGGTGGCGAAGTGACATCAACCATCCGGAAAGGGATTATTGATAGTGGTTACTTCGTCGATGCACCAGAACTCCTGGTGTTTGGTATGACAGCATCACTATTAGCCGCCGGTTTCTGGCTATTGATCGCCTCCTACCTGGGTTGGCCCGTTTCCACCACTCACTCGATCGTTGGCGCGATTGTCGGCTTTGCTGCCGTGGGTGTCAGTGTTGACGCTGTCGCTTGGGGTAAAGTGGCAGGGATTGTCGGCAGCTGGATTGTCACCCCTGCAATATCAGGCTTTATTGCCTATCTCATCTTTATGAGTGCACAAAAGCTGATCTTTAATACCGACGATCCGCTAAAAAATGCGAAACGTTATGTTCCTGTCTATATGGGCTTTGCCGGATTCGTACTGTCACTGGTGACCATCAAGAAAGGCCTTAAACATGTTGGCTTACACCTTAGCCCTGTGGAAGGTTATGCGTGGGCCATCGGTATCGCTGTCCTAGTTGGTATATTGGGCTCTTTAGCCATCAGTCGCCTGAAGATTGATCCTAAGGCTGACCGCCGTATGCACTACGCCAATGTCGAGAAGGTTTTTGCCATTTTAATGGTGGTGACCGCTTGTTGTATGGCTTTTGCCCACGGTTCGAACGATGTAGCTAACGCCATTGGGCCATTGGCAGCCGTTGTGTCGGTAGTAAGCAACGAAGGTGAAATCGCCAAGAAAGCGGCGCTGGCATGGTGGATCCTGCCGTTAGGTGCTGTTGGTATTGTTGCTGGTTTAGCGATTTTTGGTCACCGCGTGATGGCCACCATTGGTCAAGGGATCACTCACTTGACCCCAAGCCGTGGTTTTGCCGCTGAGCTTGCTGCAGCATCAACCGTGGTTATCGCTTCGGGTACTGGCTTACCTATCTCAACCACGCAAACACTGGTTGGTGCGGTCCTTGGGGTAGGTATGGCTCGCGGGATTGCAGCACTAAACCTCAGTGTGATCCGCAATATTGTAGTTTCATGGGTGGTGACGCTGCCAGCAGGCGCCGTGATGTCCATCATATTCTTCTACATATTAAAGGCCATTTTCTCTTGATTTAGCGGGCCCCTTGACCGGGGCTCTTGCCAATTTTCGGGGTAGGCAATAGCATGGTTGTTGAGACTCGCTACCCCTTAATCAATAACAAGGCACCGCTGTGAAAAAACTTCTGGTATCTCTTGCTCTTCTTCTCCCTACTTTTATCGCTCAAGCCGCAGATGGTGGTTACCGTTACGTCAGCGATGAACTGACCATTTTTATGCATACCGGGCCTAGTACCCAATACCGTATCATCGGCACGATTACTGCGGGCAGCCGGGTTAAGGTTGAACAAGCTCAGAGTGATACAGACTACATTAAAGTCACCGATCCTAAAGGGAAGACCGGCTGGGTCGACAAAAAGCTACTGATGGCACAAGCCAGCCTGCAATATCGAATGCCGCAATTGGAAGAGCAGCTAGCAACATTGCAGATGGAACTCCAAGCACGCAATGAAGAGCTGGCAGCGCTAAAACAAAATCTGCGCGGGCTACAAGAGCAATCTGAAATTTTAATTGAAGAGCGCGATGAAACCCTCTCGGCCAATCAACGCTTGACCACTGAGTTAGACACACTGGATGAATCGACGCAGATGGAATGGTTTTGGCGCGGTGGTATCGTGTTAGGTGCCGGCATTTTGTTGGGAATAATCATTCCTTTCCTACCTCGCAGAAGAAAACAGCAAGACCAGTGGATGTAAGTTCGCCGCTGTAGCACACGAATGTTTACAGGAACGGCCCTTATTTGGGCCGTTTTTTTTATCTAGCCACTATCGCAGTCAGAAGCTTTTGCAGTCTAAAATCAAGGCATATTCTGATTGCCATGGTACTGCAGCGCCGATGCAATGCAGCCGAGTACCAGCACACCCTCCATGGCAACGCTGTTAATACCAGAGGGCACGCCATGTTCAGACCTTCACAATTGCTATCAGTAGAATACCGACCAACGCTGTCCCAGTTATGGGCTCAGATCAGCGAGACCTATCAGGCTGATGAAGCTACATATCTGGCTGAGTTGTTGGCCTTGGTTGAGCAACCAAGCGACGAACTGCAACAAGTTACCCGACGCGCTGAACAGCTAGTGACACAAGTACGCCAAGAACATCACGCGGGTGAAGGGCTGGATGCATTCCTGCAGCAGTACAGCTTAGACACACAGGAAGGTATCATCCTGATGTGCTTGGCTGAAGCGCTGCTGCGTATCCCTGACGGTGCCACTGCCGACGCACTGATCAAAGATAAACTCAGCGGAGCGGACTGGGCAAAACATCTGAAAAGCTCTGAGTCTATGCTGGTGAATGCGTCAACTTGGGGATTGATGCTGACCGGCAAGGTGATCACCCTCGATAAGGGCATTGATGGCGAACCAGCCAACCTACTTAACCGTATGGTCACCCGTTTAGGCGAGCCGGTGGTACGCAAAGCAATGTACGCCGCAATGAAGATCATGGGCAAACAGTTTGTCCTCGGCCGCAACGTCAAAGAAGCACTCAAAAGCAGTAAAAGCAGCCGCAAAGCCGGGTATACACACTCTTACGACATGCTCGGAGAATCAGCCCTGACCATGGCGGATGCTGACCGTTACCTGGCCAGTTACCAAGCAGCAATTGCTGCATTAGGGGCTGCAGAATTTGACGAAGAACTAGCGCCACGCCCTACCATTTCAGTGAAATTATCAGCACTTTATCCACGCTATGAAGCCAGTCATAAGCAACAAGCGATCCCGGAAATGAGCCAACGTTTGGCCACACTGGTTAGCCAGGCACGCAGTCTCAATATTGGTATTCAGGTTGATGCAGAAGAAGCCGATCGCCATGAGATGATGTTGCAGATATTTGAACATGTCTATCGGAGTGATGCTGCCAAAGGCTGGGGCAATTTCGGCCTCGTCGTACAAGCTTACGCGAAATGGGCGCTACCTTCATTGGTATGGTTAACCGAGATCGCCCGCAGCCAAGGCGATACCATCCCGATACGTTTGGTGAAGGGCGCATATTGGGACAGTGAGATAAAACTGAGCCAGCAACGGGGCTTAACTTGCTATCCAGTGTACACCCGCAAATCAGCAACCGATTGCAGCTACCTGGCGTGCGCCAAGTACCTGCTGAGCGCGCGGACAGAACAACTGATCCTGCCACAATTTGCCACCCACAACGCGCAGACCGTGGTGGCGATCCAAAGATTAGCCGGCAACCGCCCTTTTGAGTTTCAGCGACTGTGGGGCATGGGTGACGAACTCTATGGCACCTTGCTGATGACCCATGCGACTCAGGCTGTTCGTATCTATGCCCCGGTTGGCGAACACAAAGATCTGCTGCCCTATTTAGTCAGACGCCTACTTGAAAACGGTGCAAATACCTCTTTTGTCCATAAATTGGTAGATCCCAATACACCAACCGCAAGCTTGGCTGAGCACCCGCTATACAACCTGCAAAAAGCTCACAGCTTAATCAATACTCGCATTCCGTTGCCGGCCACCATCTATCCCGACCGGAGCAATTCCGCAGGACCAAACCTCGATATAAGCGCCCAGGCAGAGCCTTTCTTTGCACAACTGCAGGAATATCAGCACTGTCAGTGGCAAGCTCACCCTATCATCGACGGAGAGTCGGTCTCAGGCGCGACACAAACCGTCTGCTCACCTCGTAACAGAGATGAGATCGTCGGCCAGGTACAGTGGGCAACCACCGCTGATTGCGAACACGCTTTAATGGTCGCCCATCTGGCTTTTCCAAACTGGCGTAACACGTCGGTAGAGCTGAGGGCCAAGCTACTTGAAACGCTAGCTGACCAGCTGCAAGCCCATCAAGTAGAGCTGATCGCATTGTGCACCCGCGAAGCAGGTAAACAGCTTCATGACGGTATTGACGAAGTAAGAGAAGCGATCGATTTTTGTCGTTATTACGCCGTTGAAGCACGCAAGTTATTCCGTCCCGGCGCGCCACTCCCTGGCCCAACCGGCGAACTGAACGAACTATTTGTACAGGGCCGTGGGGTGTTTGTTTGCATCAGCCCCTGGAACTTTCCGTTGGCCATCTTCCTCGGTCAAATATCGGCGGCGTTGGTCACTGGCAACACAGTGATAGCCAAACCCGCAGAGCAAACCAGTCTGATCGCTCACCGTACCGTGGAACTGATGCTGGAAGTTGGTTTTCCAGCGGATGTGATCCAGCTATTACCCGGCAGTGGCAAAACGCTGGGAACGGCACTGACGCAAGATAACCGCGTTACCGGAGTCTGTTTTACCGGTTCAACCCAAACGGCACAGCTAATCAACCGCAGTTTGGCGACAAGGGACGGAGCCATTGCGACGCTTATCGCCGAAACGGGTGGGCAAAACTGTATGCTGGTTGACAGCACCTCACTGCCTGAACAGGTCGTTAAGGATGTAGTCCAGTCTGCGTTTGCCAGTGCCGGGCAGCGCTGCTCAGCGTTGCGCGTACTATATCTGCAAGCAGAGATCGCGGATAAGGTTATCGCGCTACTCGCTGGCGCAATGCAAGAGCTGAATGTCGGCGATACCTGGTATCACCACACTGACATAGGCCCGGTCATTGACACGGCGGCGCAGCAACAACTGCTACAACACATTGCAGACATGCAGAGTAGAGGACGTCTGATCGCCCAATCCCCGATGCCGGAAGAAACCAACACAGGCAGCTATGTGCCGGCAACAGCAGTGGAAATAGAGAGTATTAACTGGCTCAGTAAAGAGCAATTTGGACCCGTGCTGCATGTGATCAGGTATAAAAAGTCCGACCTCAATGACGTTATCGCTCAGATAAATGCGACCGGTTTCGGTTTAACCTTAGGGATCCATAGCCGCAATACCCAGCTCGCCCTAACAATTGCCGATCAGGTCAATGTCGGAAATGTCTATATCAACCGTAATCAGATCGGTGCCATGGTTGGCACTCAACCCTTTGGCGGTCAGGGGTTATCAGGCACAGGCCCGAAAGCCGGTGGCCCCCGCTATCTGCCGCGATTTATTACCGAGAAAACCCGCAGCAACAATATTACGGCAGTTGGCGGCAATGCATCACTGCTGTCTCTTGGCGATGCTTAACAACAAAGCCTTTCTGTTACGCACAAAAAAGGCCGCATCTGCGGCCTTTTCAACCCAGCACAGGGATATTACCAATCGGTCAGTGCTGGCAAGCTAAACATATAGCCGTGTAAAGACATCACTACTGATTGCGGGTCGATGCGCTCAAGCACCAGATCCTCACTTACAGTCTCCCCTTCATGGACGGTTTGGCCGTTAACTTTCACCCAACGCTTAGAAGCGTCTGAAGAGTAGATATGCTGACTAAAGCTCAAGCTGGGGACGGCATCCTGTAACGCTTGCGATTTCTCCGTCAACATGGGCACCGGCTGCGCCATCATCGGATCCAGCCCCGTATCATTCATATCCTGCGTCGCAGCAATGGCGGCCTGAAAACGCGCCATCAACTCCTCTTCTTCTAGCTGAGCTAATGGTTCTGTGTTATCGCCAGGTGGCTGCTCAACAACAGCCGCCACAGGCGTTTCCAGATCTAAGCTAATCGCTGGTGCCGGCTCGGGTGGCAAAGCGGTAGGAGCAGACGCAGGTTTAGCCGGTGCAGTCACCACCGGGCGCGGCTGCATCTCTTGCGGTGGCCAACTGCCTGACGGCTTAACTTTAGCCACTTCTCGCTTACCGAGGATCCGCATATCGGTCGCTTCATCGGCTATCGCTGGCACAGTTTCTTCCACGATAGGCACTTCTGCAGGCGCCACAACAGCAGTCACCTCAGTTTCAGGTAGCGATGGCAAAGGCTGCGCTATCTTTAACATCACCCACATGCCACCAAGTACTGCGATACTGACAATCGTTGCGCCCACCAGCACTGGCAACCACACAGGCGTGGTTTGCGTCTCTTCAATAAACATCATGTCACTGCTTTGCTCGGTACTGATACCGGGCAACTCTGGCGTCTTCTGTTCATTTTCGGAGCGCTTTAACGCCTGCAATATATAAGACATCAGCCGGCCTCTTTCATTAATGTTGGCGCTTCAAGTTGCAGCATCTGATTCAGACGGATCAGAGTTTGCACTCCCGCAATACCATCGGCTTCCAGACGCTGTTCACGTTGAAAACGGCGGATCCGTTCACCTAACATTGAATCAAAACCATCTAACCTGCGCGGACGTTCGCCCTGTAGCAACCCCAAAGAGGTTTCCAGCCATTGCACTGACGCGCCTTTGGCACTCCAACCTATGGGGCCAACATATCCGACCGGTGGCTGCCAGAGAACGGCATAAGAGCCTTTCCAATACCTTTCAAACCAACGTTCGCTGACTTCCAGCTCGTTGCCAGCGATAACTAACTTCAGCAAACCATTTTTAAACCCTAGCATCGCCCCATAAGCAACCTCACCGGTATCATCGATGAGACGCACCACCGCAGGTCGGTTTAGGTGTAACAAGCCATGTAAACTACCCTGCTTCCAGTAACAGGCTAAATCATTCTGTTTTGCCTGTTCACAGGCATCAATCCCTGTCATCAGAGATTTGTCCCACTCATTAAACACCACAGCGAAGGCGTCTTCTATCTCCCGGCTTTGTTCAAACATAGAAGCCAATAAGCGTTTCGAAGGCAGATCTAGCTGCATCTCAGTAGCAGGTTCGGCACCTTCCAAATCATCCAGCCGCTCATCACTCTCAGCCGCCAATGCAGGCTGCACGGGCCTTGGCACAGCATCACTGTCGGTATCCCCAAATTGCAGAGCCAACCAAGTCAATGCCACAACGAGGGCCGCCAAGGTGCCACCAATCGCCAAATAGCCAGGCCAACGGGCGATGCCACCAGACTCGGCATGTCCCGGTAAACCCAAAGCTTCAGAGGCAGCCTTACTGATCAGGTGGTGGTCAACACGCTGCTGCCCTTTACTATAAGCACCAAGCAGAGCGCGATCGCAAAGCAAGTTGATCACTCGAGGAATGCCGCCACTCAATTGATGCAATCTTTTAACAGCACGTTTAGTGAATAAGGGGTGGCTACTGCCAGCAACCTGCAGACGATGTGCCACATAGTTGGCCACATCATGTTCGGTCAACGGCAACAGATGATAACGCGCGGTGATCCGCTGTGCTAACTGACGGAGCTCCTTGCGTTGCAACAGCTCTTGAAGTTCCGGCTGACCAATTAAAATCACCTGTAAAAGCTTTTTGGTATGAGTTTCTAAATTGGTGAGTAATCGCAATTGCTCCAGCACTTCCGGACGAAGGTGTTGCGCCTCATCAATAATCAATACGGTGGTTTTTTCCGCCTCGTGATTGCGAAGCAGGTGTTGATGAATGGTATCTGTTAGCTGCTTGAGTGTTGGCTGCGATGGGTATTGAACATGAAATTCATCGCAAATAGTTGCCAGCAATTCATGCTCGGTCAATGTGGGGTTGAGAACAAACGCTGTTTCCGTCTGCGCAGGCAGCTGCTCCATCAAGCAGCGGGAGACGGTGGTTTTACCTGTGCCCACCTCGCCTGTCAGTAATACGAAACCGCCAGTTTCCCCCAAACCAAACATTAAATGAGCAAGCGCTTCACGATGGCGATCGCTCATATAGAGGTATTGTGGGTTGGGCGCGATTGAAAAGGGGTTTTCCCTGAGCGCAAAAAATCCTGTGTACATGAGAGTTGTCGGGTATCCAAGGGCAATTTGCCAGTAGCGCCCAAGTTAAGACTTTCACCGAATGATGTCAAAACGATGCGCCCATTGAGAGGCCTCGATATAATGATCCTATGATGGAACTTTGAAAGCGGTCACAGGTGCAGATTTATTTAGTGGGTGGAGCGGTAAGAGACCGCTTGTTACAGATCCCGGTACAAGACAAAGATTTTGTGGTTGTCGGCAGCTCCTCAACAGAGATGCTGGCCGCGGGCTATCAGGCTGTGGGCGCCGATTTTCCGGTCTTTTTACACCCGACAACAAAACAGGAATATGCCCTCGCCCGAACAGAGCGCAAGTCAGGCCATGGTTATACAGGTTTCATCTGTCATGCCAGTCCAGAAGTGACCCTGGAAGAGGACCTGCTACGCCGAGATCTCACCATCAATGCGATCGCTGAAGCAGAAGACGGTAGTCTAATTGATCCCTATGGCGGTCAGGAAGATCTGCAGAACAGGCTACTACGGCACGTATCTCCGGCTTTTGCCGAAGATCCTTTACGCGTATTGCGGGTCGCACGCTTTGCCGCACGCTACGCTGCATTGGGTTTCACTGTCGCAGATGAAACCATGATCTTAATGCAAAAAATGGCCGCCAACGGCGAATTGGCGCATTTAGTTGCCGAGCGGATATGGAAAGAGACCGAGCGCGCGCTGATGGGCCCCAACCCGGCCTGTTACTTTGAAATACTAAGAGAAGCGGGTGCCCTGCAGTGTTTAATGCCCGCTGTAGCGGCGCTTTGGGGAGTACCTAATCCGCCGAAATGGCATCCTGAGATCGATACAGGCATCCATACCATGATGGTATTGGAGCAAGCCGCCTTGGCTAACAGAAGCTTGGAGGTTCGCTACGCCGCACTCTGTCATGATCTGGGCAAAGGGTTAACGCCGCCGGATCAGTGGCCAAGCCACCGAGGCCATGAAAAAACTGGTTTAGCGCTGGTTACCGAGCTCAGCCAAGCATTGAAAGTCCCCACCGCCTGCCGCGAATTAGCCTTATTGGTTTGTGAATACCACACCCATTGCCATAAAGCCGATACCCTACGGCCAAAGACCCTGCTAAAAGTCCTTGATGCCATGGATGTTTGGCGCAAGCCGGAACGTTTTGAGTATTTTTTACAAGCCTGTGAAGCCGACTTTAAAGGACGCACAGAGTTTGAACACCGGCCATACCCCCAGGCCGGTCTTTTCCGTCAGGCGCATCAAGCCGCTCTGAGTGTTAATCCAGGTGAAATAGCCCGTCAGGGATACAAAGGTGCGGAGATCCGGGAAGCGGTAAAACGTGAGCGGCAGCAAGCTATTGCACAGCAGGTGGTCAATCCCTCTCTCTAAAGGAGTAGTTGTAAAAAAACCTTCATCGAACTTCCATTCCGAACGCCGGCTCAGCTGCTATAACCAGTAAAAGCAATACATTGGGCGGGAGTTTAAACAGACATGTGGTGGTTCGAAACTGATGTAGGTAAATATTCCACGCGTCAGGCGATGAAAAAGCTATTACATAAGCGCTATCGATCTCAGCGGGAGTATGAGGCATGCCTCGCGAAGCTGGAGGAGGCCACCGGTCACCCAGATCCAGAGGGCTTTCTCCGCCAACAGCGAGGCTCCGCCAAAGCCAAACAGGTACTCGCGGAACTTCGTGGTGAAGCCGCTCTTTTTCAAGCCATGGTTAACCATCGTGATTAAAAAAAGCCGCTAACTGACGCTAACGGCTTTCATTCTAACTTGATCTATCCGCTACCTGGATTAGCAAGCCTGTCAACACGACATCCCTACCAAATCAGGTAACCAACTAACAACAGACCAAGAGCCAGTCGATAGATCACAAAGGGCAACATACCCATACGGCTAACCAGCTTTAAAAATACATGGATACAAGCGTAGGCAGCAAAAAATGAAATCACTGTACCCAACGCTATCTGATCCCACTGCACCGGCTCAACTGCTTCAACCAATTTTTTGGTCTGTAAGCCACCCGCCAAAAAGATCACCGGGATAGACATTAGAAAAGAGAAACGAGCCGCCGCTTCGCGAGTTAACCCCAACATCAGGCCGGCGGTAATGGTAATGCCTGAACGAGAAGTACCTGGAATTAAAGCTAATGCCTGCGCACAGCCAATGATCAGCGCTTTCTTCCAGCCAACTGCATACTCATCTAAAACCAGTTTCGCCTTAATGTCTGCCCACCAAAGCAACAAACCAAATACAATGGTCGTTGCTGCAATAACAGCCGCACTGCGAGCCAACACTTCAATCAAGTCGCCAGCCATTAAACCAAACAGGCCAGCAGGTATGGTAGCCAGTACCACAGACCAAGCTAGCTGCGCTTCAGTGGTAAGACCGCGCCCAATGACCGATCCACACCAGTCTTGCGTCATGCGCCAAACTTCGTCGCGGAAATAGATAACAACCGCCAATAAAGTACCGACATGCACTGCCACATCAAATGCTAACCCCTGATCATTCCATCCTAAAATGGCTGATGGGAGAATAAGGTGTGCAGAAGATGAAATAGGGAGAAACTCGGTCAATCCCTGAATCAAAGCCAGAATGATAACTTCCAATGTACTCACAACAACAACCGCCTCTATAGATCTTAGCTTTGGCCGATCCTATCAGGAAAACGTGACGCATCTAACACTATTTTTGCAATACCAAATCAATTGGCCACAACTGCTGGCTGCCATCATAACTTTGCCACAGCTCGGCGTAGCTGCGGCCATCAACCGGATGGGTCAATAATGGTGCCAGTTCCGATAGCGGCCAGAGCACGAACGCATTGAATAGAATTTCAGCTCGAGGCAGCACCACAGGAGTATCGGTCACCAGATGGTCAAACAGTAACAGATCAATATCCACGGTTCGCGGGCTGAACTTCTTGGCATCAATGGTGCGCCCCAGTGACAGCTCTATTTGTTTGAGACATTCACTGATGGCTACGACAGTAAGCGGCGATGAAAACTCGGCTACCAAGTTGTAAAAGTTATCCCCGACAAAACCAACTGCTTCGCTTTCAAATACCCGAGAGCAACGAAGATCTGGGAACTGTTGTTGCAACGCAGCAACTGCTTTCACTATGTTATTAGCCGAATCGACGTTACTGCCGATACCAACAAAGATCCGAGCCATTAGAACCCCTGACCACGAACAATTCGCACACCAACAGATTCTGCCTGTGGAACCGCCCCCGGTTTATTAACCGTGAGTCTAACGCCAACCACGGCAAACTCTTCCAGCAACAACGTTGCACAACGCTCTGCCACCGTCTCAATCAGCTCCACTCGCATTGCTGACACGTACGCAGTTAATCTGTCGCTAATCGCGGCGTAATCGAGCGCCTGCTGAATATCGTCGGCGGCAGCGGCAGGGGCTACATCACAAGCGAGTTCAAGATCCAGTACTAAGGTCTGCCAAATCTCTTTTTCCCACTGATAAACACCGATCACCGTGTCTATGCGCAATCCCTGAATTAATACTAAATCTGTCATATTTCTTGATCCATTTGCCAACTGGTGGTCGAATCACCCTATGGACGACCCTCGCGTATGCTAGCATTCTCGCTCTGGGTCGCGAAGCTCTGAGCTAGTTTCGCATTCAAAACAGGAAGGGAACATTGACTGAAATACTCTGCATCATCATGGTGATTAGCGCCTACCTGATGGGTTCCGTCAGTAGTGCCGTATTGGTTTGCAGATTATTTGGTTTACCCGATCCTCGTACTGAAGGCTCCAAAAACCCCGGTACTACCAATGTTTATCGTCTCGGAGGTGCCGTTCCCGCGGTGCTCACCCTGCTTGCTGATATGCTCAAGGGTACCATCCCCGTATGGGGCTCCTATTTCCTGCAACTACCTGCGATTTGGCTTGGCGTAATCGCTGTTGCCGCTTGTATCGGCCATATGTACCCCTGCTTCTTTGAATTTAGTGGCGGCAAAGGTGTGGCAACGGCATTCGGTGCGCTGTTGCCCATAGGCTTGGATTTGGGAGCACTGCTGGTGATTACCTGGGGCCTAGTGATCCGCACCAGCGGTTATTCGTCACTCGCATCTATTGTCACCATCAGTTTATCTCCGCTGTTTGTGTATTGGATTAAACCACTTTACACGCTCCCAGTTGCCATGCTGGCCCTGCTGATGTTGTGGCGGCATCACCAAAACATCAGCCGCCTACTGGCTGGTACAGAAAAAAAGATCTGGGAAAAAGGCTCAACCAGCGAACAGTCCTAAACTACCCGAATTAAATGGAAGTGAGCTCTTCCAGTGGCCAACGCGGACGAGTCGTTACCGACAAAGGCTGAGTTTCCCCTGCTTTCAATCGCTGTAATCCGGCATAGGCAATCATCGCACCATTATCGGTACAAAACTGTGGCGCGGGATAAAACACTTCGCCCTGGCGCTCTGCCATCAACTCAGCCAACTGCCGACGTAGCTCCAGATTAGCACTCACGCCTCCCGCCACGACCAGACGTTTAAGCTGTGTTTGCTCTAACGCTCTACGGCACTTAATTGCCACGGTATCTATCACCGCTTGCTGAAAGGCATGAGCAATGTCAGCCTTGGTCTGATCACTGGCATCAGCAGCACGGATCGCCGTAGCGGCAGCAGTCTTCAAGCCACTAAAACTAAAATCCAACCCTGGCCTGTCGGTCATCGGGCGGGGAAACTTGAACACACCGGGAGTACCAGCCTCGGCCATCTTCGCCAGTAACGGTCCGCCGGGGTAATCCAAACCTATTAACTTCGCCGTCTTATCAAATGCCTCGCCCGCAGCATCATCTATCGATTCGCCTAACAACTCATACTGACCAATACCATCAACACGGATCAGCTGGGTATGCCCGCCAGACACAAGCAACGCCACGAACGGGAACTCAGGCACATTCTCTTCCAGCATCGGCGCCAAAAGATGACCTTCTAAATGATGCACACCAACCGCAGGCACATTCCAGCTGTAGGCCAAAGACCTACCCACCGTAGCCCCCACCAATAACGCACCAACCAAGCCTGGACCTCGGGTAAATGCCACGCCATCAATATCATCTGCGCTACAGTTAGCTTCTGCCATCGCGGCACGGATCAAGGGAACGATCTTGCGCACATGATCGCGGGATGCCAGCTCAGGCACGACTCCACCATAATCTGCATGCAGTTTAACTTGACTGTACAATTGGTTAGCGATCAAGCCAGCATGATCGTCAACGATCGCTATACCAGTTTCATCACAAGAGGTTTCAATACCCAGCACACGCATGCAATTAAGGCCTTATAAATAGGGACAAATATAACGAACAGGAATTTTACCTGCCCCCTACCAACAAAAACAGTCTAGATGTCACTTTACTTTGTGGTGTCGATCAGATTAGAATTCCGCACCATTTTTAAACGGCGGTCAAATTTCGTACCGCGTTTCAGATTATTCTGATGATCCAGTTTCTGAGGTGAGAGTTACATGCCAGTAATTAAAGTACGCGAGAACGAACCTTTTGACGTAGCGCTGCGTCGTTTCAAGCGCTCTTGTGAAAAAGCAGGCGTATTGTCTGAAGTTCGTCGTCGCGAGTTCTACGAGAAGCCAACTTCTGAGCGTAAGCGCAAAAAAGCTGCGGCTGTTAAGCGTCACGCTAAAAAGTTGTTCCGTGAGAATGCACGTCGCACCCGTCTGTACTAAGCAGCGGTTAAAAGGTTTATACCCCCATGAGTGAATTGGTAGTACAGCTAAAAGAACATCAAAAAGATGCCATGCGCGCCAAAGATAAGGTTCGTTTAGGCACTATCCGGATGATCCTCTCTGAGGTGAAACAACGGGAAATTGATGGTCAGACTACGCTGTCCGATGACGAAGTTATCGCGGTCTTAACCAAAATGGTTAAGCAGCGCAGAGATTCCGTCAGTCAATTTGAATCCGCTGGTCGTGAAGATTTAGCAGCAGTTGAACGTTCAGAGATCAGTGTGATCGAAGCTTTCCTGCCGCAACAGCTTTCCGCGGACGAGATCCAAGCACTGATAGCTCAAGCAATTGATGCGACAGGCGCCAGTGGGATGCAAGACATGGGTAAGGTAATGGGAATACTCAAGCCTAAGATTCAGGGGCGTGCCGAAATGGGCCCCGTTAGTGCGCAGGTTAAAGCACAGCTAACAGCCTGATCTTTGAGTTACCCAAAAATCTGTTAACAAGCCGTGCCCCAGGGCACGGCTTGTTGCGTTTCTACTTGTCTGAAACAAAAGCAATAGTCGGAAATTGATGGCTGGACACATTCCCCGCGAGTTTATAGACGATCTGCTTGCCCGCACCGACATAGTCGAAGTGGTAGATAGCCGTGTACGTCTAAAAAAAGCCGGTAAGAATTATGGTGCCTGCTGTCCATTTCATAACGAAAAAACCCCCTCTTTCACCGTCAGCCAAGACAAACAGTTTTATCACTGCTTCGGTTGCGGTGCCCATGGCAACGCCATCGACTTCATCATGGAGTATGAACGCCTCGAGTTCGTTGATGCGATTGACGAACTCGCCGGGCAAATGGGCCTAGAGGTGCCACGCGAACAGCGCAGCGGCAAAAGCCCGCAGGCAAAGCAGGCCAGTGCCGAGCAGAAACGCGACGGCTACGAGTTAATGGAGCAGCTGGCGCGTTTTTACCAGGCTCAACTCAGACAAAACCCAAATAGCAAAAAAGTCGTCGAGTATCTTAAGCAACGCGGCCTCAGCGGCGAAACCGCCCGTGATTGGGAGATCGGCTACGCTCCTGCGGATTGGGATGGCGTGTTTAAAGCGTTTGGTCATACAGCACAGCAACAGGAACAACTGCTGTCGCTGGGTATGCTGATTGAGAATGATAATAAACGCCGTTACGACCGCTTTCGTGATCGCGTTATGTTCCCAATCCGCGACAAGCGTGGCCGAGTGATAGGCTTTGGTGGCCGTATTATCGACGATGGCACACCGAAATACCTCAACAGTCCAGAAACCCCACTGTTCCATAAAGGTCTTGAGCTATATGGCCTGTTTCAAGTCAAAGAAGCCGAGCGAAAGCCAAAACAGGTGGTGATTGTTGAGGGCTATATGGATGTGGTGGCGCTGTCACAATATGAGATTAATTATGCAGTGGCCTCACTTGGCACAGCCACCAGCCGCGAACAGCTGCAAACCCTATTCAGACTGACGGACAAAGTCGTCTGCTGTTACGACGGCGATCGCGCAGGCCGAGAAGCCGCTTGGCGGGCACTCGAAAATGCACTGCCACTGCTCAAAGATGGCATTCAGCTCCGTTTTGTTTTTTTACCCGATGGTGAAGATCCTGATTCATTAGTGCAAGCGCAAGGCAAAGCTGCCTTCGAACAGATTATCGATGATGCGCAACCCATGGCTGATTTCTTATTCCAACAGTTAACGGCGCGAGTCGATATGGAGCAGCAAGAGGGGCGTGCCAAGTTTGCCAACTTAGCCGCACCACTTATCAGTAAGATGCCTGATGGTATCATGCGCGAGATGATGACAGACCGCCTATGCCAGCGGCTAGCAATGCCAAGAGCAAAACTTGAGCGCTTACTCGAAGATGCAGACAAGAAAACACAACCGCAACACAAGAGGACGCCGGTCCGTACGGCTATCGCCACACTGCTACAACACCCTGAACTCGGACAAACAGAACAGGTCAAAGCATTACATGGGATCGACGCCTTTGCTGATATCACCATGCCCGGCGTGCCGTTATTAAAAAGGCTAATTGAGCAGACCATTGCTGAGCCTCTTACTACCGCCCGTTTATTGGAGCGCTGGCGAGAGACTCCGGAGTACAGCAGCCTGGCTAAGTTAGCCAGCTGGGAACTCCATGTGGACGAAGAGTCGTGCGAGCCACACTTTTTCGACACGTTAGAAAAGCTGCTAAATATGTTCGTTGAGCAGCGTACAGAGCTATTATTGGCTAGAGCCAGAGAAAATCGGCTTTCCGCCGAAGAGAAGCAAGAGCTTCAACAATTGCTGCGAGAACGTCAGCAGATAGAAACAACGCCCTAGCGGGCGAATAAGCAACAGGTTATACTGTAGGGCTTTCGTGCCCATCAGTTAAGCGCGGTATCACATCAAGAAGGTCCAAGAGAGTATATGGAGCAGACCCCGCAGTCTCAACTAAAACTCCTCGTTGCCAAAGGCAAAGAGCAAGGCTATCTGACCTATGCTGAGGTCAATGACCACCTGCCGGCAGATATCGTCGATTCAGATCAAATCGAAGATATCATCAGTATGATCAACGACATGGGAATTCAGGTTTATGAAACCGCCCCAGACGCTGACACACTGATACTCAACGAAAACAGTTCAACGGACGAAGATACCGCGGAGGCTGCTGCACAAGCACTCGCCACGGTCGATTCTGAGCTGGGACGCACCACAGACCCTGTCCGCATGTATATGCGTGAAATGGGTACCGTGGAGCTGCTCACCCGCGAAGGCGAAATTAAGATCGCCAAACGGATCGAAGAAGGTATCTACACCGTACAAAGCTCGGTCGCTGAATATCCAGCAGCCATCACTTATCTGTTAGATCAGTTTGACCAGTTTGAAGCCGGTGAAATGCGCCTGGCTGAAATCATCTCCGGTTTTATCGATCCCAATGCAGAAGATGTGGCTCCAGCGGCCACTCACGTCGGTTCAGACCTGTCTCAAGATGACCTTGATGACGAAGATGAAGACGATAAAGACGACGATGACGACGATGAAGAGGAAGGTCCAACCGGCCCGGATCCTGAAGAAGCGCGTGAGATGTTTTCCCAGCTGCGTGAGATGCACGATAAAACTCGGGACGTCTTAAGTTCTGAAGCCCGCGATACAAAAGCGGCCAAAGCTGCCCTCGCTGAGTTATCCGAGTTCTTCAAACAGTTCCGCTTGGTGCCTAAGCAGTTCGACAAGATCGTTGCCAGCATGCGTAACATGATGGATCGCGTTCGTACTCAAGAACGCCTCCTAATGAAGCTGTGTATTGCTAAAGCCTCTATGCCGAAGAAGATATTCGTCCAGACCTTTAGTGGTAACGAATCATCTGTTGAATGGTTAGATGCGCAAATTGCTGTCGGTAAAGCCTGGAGTCCAGTCCTCGAAGAGGAACGTGACGACATCCTTCGCAGCATAACGAAGCTGAAACAGGTTGAAGAAGAAACAGGCCTGAGCATCACCATCATTAAAGATATCAACCGCCGTATGAGCATTGGTGAAGCCAAAGCCCGTCGTGCGAAGAAAGAGATGGTTGAAGCTAACTTGCGTTTGGTTATTTCAATTGCGAAGAAATACACCAACCGTGGCTTGCAGTTCTTGGATTTAATCCAAGAAGGTAATATCGGTTTGATGAAGGCCGTGGATAAGTTTGAATACCGTCGTGGCTATAAGTTTTCAACTTATGCAACATGGTGGATCCGCCAGGCAATCACTCGTTCAATTGCTGACCAGGCACGGACTATCCGTATCCCGGTGCATATGATCGAGACCATCAACAAACTAAACCGTATCTCTCGCCAGATGCTCCAGGAGATGGGTCGTGAGCCTAGCCCGGAAGAGCTAGCCGAACGCATGTTGATGCCGGAAGATAAGATCCGCAAAGTACTGAAGATCGCAAAAGAGCCGATCTCGATGGAAACGCCTATTGGTGACGATGAAGATTCGCATCTGGGTGATTTTATCGAAGATGGCACGACAGAGTTGCCGTCTGATTCAGCCACCATGGCAAGCCTGAAAGGCGCAACCCATGAAGTGCTGGCTGGTCTGACTGCCCGCGAAGCAAAAGTACTGCGTATGCGCTTCGGTATCGATATGAATACCGACCATACCCTTGAGGAGGTTGGCAAACAGTTTGATGTTACTCGTGAGCGTATTCGTCAAATCGAAGCCAAGGCACTGCGTAAGCTGCGCCACCCTTCCCGTTCAGAAGTTCTTCGCAGCTTCTTGGACGAATAATAACCAACTGAATAATAGTTAGTTATTGTTAGTGTCACAAAGCTAGACAGGAGCGGCAGCAAGTCATAAAATTGCTGCCGCTTTTACATCTTATGGATGTATAAAAAATTAGGCCCCTTAGCTCAGTTGGGCGAAGTAGAATCGTTATGTCAGTGACATAACGCAGTCAACTGAGGTGGAGGCATGGATGCCGACAGGAAGGCACTCCATGGATGGACGACATCAGCGATAGATAAAAATTAGGCCCCTTAGCTCAGTTGGTTAGAGCACACGACTCATAATCGTTAGGTCCCCAGTTCAAGTCTGGGAGGGGCCACCATATATTACAAAGCCTGAACAGTTTCTGACTGCTCAGGCTTTGTTGCTTTTGCCCTTAGATGACTGCGGTCTTCATGCTTATCAGTGCTCTATCGATGCGCTAAGCAATATTTGCTCTCCTCCAACCGCTTGTAATTGATGGATCTTCCAGAATGCGACTTTCCTCACGGTTACCTGCACAAGGTTCCCGCCATCATATTTTAATCAGTTCAGAGGAGTCAGCATGGGTCGACAAGAGCAGGTTACCGCATCTCAACGAGCACGTTATGTTGAGATCTTAGAAGGTCTTTTCGATGCCACCTTCGAACTCAAACGGTTACAGCAAGATGCGTCGGTGGAAAAAGCACGGGCAGAAACCTTTGCGCTAGCAGGCGAAGTCCTTGGCATTTTTGAGCGCAGCAAGTTACAACAACTGATGAATGAGTCCCACGTGAGAATTTTAGGGACACAGATATCTCAAACAGAAAATGACCAAAGCGTCCAATATCGAGAAGCATTAGCGCAAAACAAGTTTGAACTCTTCGATATCCCTACCCTGCTGCGGCAACAAGCAGACACGCCTGATAAATAATCGAACAGCGGGCTCATATGCTAATCACTTGTATAAATAAGATGGACATAGGGCATGTTCCTTCCTACCTCTGTAATTAAAACTCTTTTTAACCAAACACCTATAACTCTTCAAATAATTTATTTATGCTGCCAATGGCCAAGGAAAATAATGCTCGGCCATTAGCAACAGGCTACGCAAGGAAACTATTCTTGAAAACTATCAATAGCATGGGCTTTCCCGAAGATCTGCAATGGACAACAGAAGAGCAGTCGGCACAAGCACTATCGCAACTATTTCATTATGCCAATCGACGCTGTGATGGTTTTCGCGAATGGTACCTCAAACGTATCGCAGTCAAAAAGCGTGCGGCCTTAAGTACCAGGCTGGGAGCCATCATGAGTACAACAATGGCAGGGATCATCCCGATGCTTTCAACACTGCCAATGTTTGCGCAATCAGAGTGGTTACATGCCGCCTGGTCCAGTGTCGCATTAGCGGTCGCTGCGCTCCTAGTTGCACTAGATAAATTTGCCGGCTACACCAGCGGGTGGATCCGTTACACGCTGACTGAACAAAAGCTAAGGCAGAGGCAACAACAGTTCTGCTTTGACTGGCAGCGAATAAAGGTTCTCAACACGACAGACAAGCCGCTCGAAGAAGTACACCAATTTCTCACAGATACTCAATCACTGGTTCATGAAGAAACCCAGCAATGGGCAAAAGAGTTTCAACAGCACCTTAGCCAATGGGAAAAAAGTGGCATGGCTTCACCAACAAGAAAGTAGCCCAACCAGCCACAACACAATGACAACGGGCGTAATGTTGTTTTTTTACAACACAAATACTAATCAACTGATTAGCTCATCGTACCAGCTGGTCATACCTTGACCCAGATCAATACCCACCTGGTCAGGCCAGTTAATATGTATACAAATTACGAACATCTAGTGCTCAGTTTATAAACTGAAGAAAGGAATTATCATGGATGCGCCTACCCAGCTTTTAACCGTTGTACTAACCCCGTTTGTGGTCTGTGTTGTTGCCGCTGTACTCGTATTGGCTTTTCAAAAAACGAAAAAAGCCACCCAGAAGCTATGGGTTAATCCTCGTTGCGCAAACTGTAAAACCAACCTTTGCTGGTCTTGCACGCCAGAGGGCACCAGAGAGCATCAAGCTTATAGCTGGTCAGCCGAGCCGAAGTAGACCAGATGAAGATGACGGTTTAGACACCGTCATCTTCATAGTCGCTAAGGCTTATTCCTAATTCGTCTGCCACTTCCGCCCAATAGGGCTCCGCTTCACAGACACAACAGTCGCACCAATCCGCCACCCCCTCATGCATACTGATCGCGGATCTTTTCGGCCGTATTACCGCTGGAGAATGGCTCTGCGCTATCTTCCTGTTGGTCTTATGTTGTTTATTCACCATTTCGAATCACCCATTCGCACTGTATCAGTTGCTCTCCTGTAGGGAATCAAGACCTCACTCCAAATTCCGACAGACCAATCAAAACAGCATAGCTTTTTGACAACATAAACCGGACAAGGGTTAGACCAATAAGTTATCTATTACACCGTTTTTACGATATTCTCGCGTTCAAATGTTTTGTCTCGCAGGAGCCCACTGTGCTCAGCTATCGCCACTCTTTTCATGCCGGTAATTACGCCGATGTCTTGAAGCATCTGGTGCAAGTACGGATCCTCAACTACTTCTGTCAAAAAGATAAACCCTTTTGCTACATAGACTCCCACGCCGGTGCCGGAGGCTATGAATTAAGTAGTGGTCACGCACAGCAAACTCAAGAGTACCAGGATGGTATCCAACGCCTATGGCAGATTGAGGGATTGCCCGAATCCCTGCAGAGCTATTTAGAAGAGATACGCGCCTTTAACGGCAGCAAAGAACTCATTCGCTACCCTGGTTCGCCAACTATCGCGCAGCAGATATTGCGTCGTCAGGACAAGCTCTGGCTATACGAGTTGCACCCTACAGACTATAAGATCTTAAGCGACCACTGTCAGGAAGATAGGCGCATACGCTGCGAGCAGTCGGATGGTTTTCAGGGGCTTATCGCCAAAGTGCCGCCGCTAGAACGACGCGCCGTGGTTTTAATGGATCCTCCTTATGAACTGAAAGAGGATTATCAGCGTTGCATCACCACCCTGATCAAAGCAAACCGCCGCTTTGCGACAGGATGTTATGCTCTTTGGTACCCCGTCGTTGCGCGAGAACGTATCAACAAGATGGAAGCTGAGCTAGTCGCCAGCGGTATCCGTAATATCCAACTATTCGAACTTGGACAGAGTAAAGACACTGAGACTTTTGGCATGACCGCGGCAGGCATGATAATAATCAACCCGCCTTGGACACTAATGCAGGAGATGCAGCAATGCCTACCTCTGTTAGCAGAGCTGTTGGGGAAAGAGGGGCGTGGGCATTTTCGCTGCGAAACCTTAGTCGAAGAATAACTAAGGCACAGAAAAGCCAGTGACAAACGACGCCCAATCCTAAATTCGTAATGCTTCCAAAAGTAAAGAGCCGACACTTGTCGGCTTTTTCAGTTTTGACGATAAGCTGTCAGCTATTTATCAGTGAGATAGCCTTGAACACCGGCAATATTCCTTCCCCAAAGACGCTCTGCTTGCTCCAGAGTTTCCACGGCGGTTGCATAGATAGGAATACCGAGACTGCTGACCGTATTGACGACGGCCGTTAGCAGCTCTCCATACTCATCGTCATCGCGACACAAAGCAGGTGCGAGTTTGACATAATCAGGTCTTAACCCCTGCAGATAGTCCAAATTGAGGCCACTGGCGCCTAATTGATCCACCCCAAAGCGATACCCCAGCTGTCGTAATACTGCCGCAAAACTAACAACCGTCTCCTGCTCTCTAAGCAGATTTAACTCTGACAACTCAAATAGTACCGTTTCCTTCACGTCTGCACCGAACTTAGACAAAGCACCGATAAATCGGGTATCCCTCATGGCTGAAAGGGATAAGTTAATCGCGGTGGGCACACTCTTCTCTGGTGACATTAACACCGACTGCACGACCGCCAGGTCCAACTCACCACCAAGCTCAAACTGCTCTATCACCGGCACGAAAAGCCCTGCATGCAGTGATTGACCCTGCTCATCTTTAACGCTGGTAAATACTTCCTTCTGCAGCGTCTCTCCCGAGCGTCCAACAACAGGTTGCCAACGCAGTGCCAGCGCCTGTTGCGAGAGTTGAGAGCGGAGTAATGCCAGCCACTGCTCTGCTGTGCGCAGAACCTCTAGCGGCGCATCAGATTCAATCCAAGAGGCGCGCTGAACCAACCCAGCAGTGCCTCGAAGTTGCTCATCAAGACGAGTCAATAACTGTGGTAATGACTGTTCGTTGAAAAGTAGACCGGCAGCTTGGCAATCGAGCTTGAGGTGGCTATCAACAACGGCAAGCGAGTTCAGGTCATCACACACCCCTTGGAGCTGTTCCTGCGGATAAGAGAGAGCATCGCTATCTAGCAGCAGTGCAAACTCTTCGGAAGAGAGTCGCCCCACCAGCAGAGAGCTTTCTCCTGCGGTATTAGAAAAATGGGAGATAAGCAGCTCATGGATACTGGCTAACAACGCGCGCCACTTTGGAAACCCTTCCTGCTTACGAATACTATCCAAATTGCCGACTCGGATCAGCACCAACACGCCTTGCTCACTCTGCTCCTGCCGCAACGTCACCGCATCCAGTAACGCTTGTCGCGTCATCAGTCCGGAATCGGCATCGGTTAACAGCTTGCCGCGAACTTCCTGCAATTGGCGGGCACTTTCTAAAAAGCGGCTTTTCAACAGTGCCGTTAATTGATTCAGTACGATAACTACCCGGCGAAATTCGCGGGTTGACGGTAATGGGATTCGATATTCAAAATCTTTCTGCTCGATGGCATGTGCTTGATGTTCGATCTGTCGCAGCGGTCTGATCAACCAGCGGAGTGCCACTGCAGTAAATAAGGCTAATAAGGTAAACAACAAACCATAGACCATCAACAGTTCACGCATCAGTGTCCAAAGCTGTTTATAAACGGTACCAGGATGGCCTTCAACGGTGAGCAAAGCAACCTCGTTCCAACCTAATGTTAACGGCGCCTGTGTTACCACCGGTGGAATACTGAAAAGCGAGATAAACCACTCAGGCACCCCCTCATCAATATCGTCTCTCACGCGCGTAATATGCGACTCATCGGCAAAAATTTCGACATCAATTCGTTTCAGAAAAGTACCGTCAAATGCCACATTCACCGTACTTTCAGCCGACACCCTATCTAAAGGCTGCAAAAGCGGCGCCAAACGCATTCCCAAACTGGTCACAGTACTATCGGTATTGGCATACAACTGCTGCTCAAGATAGCTCGCATTAGAGCGAAGATTCAAAGTCATCACCGCAATGAGCGATAGCAGCATAGTCACGATCAGCAATAAAAATACCTGACGATACAGGGTCATCGTTACTTCCTCTTAATTCTTCTGGGCTTGCTGCGCATGACGTTCCTGAAGATCACGCCAAAGTGAAATTCGGTCAGACTTGCCCACATGCTGGCCACTGCTACGCGCTTTGGCCAACCAAAGAAAATCTGCATTAAAGCTATAAATAGGGATCAGATCGTCACGTTCGCTGGCTGGACGGATCACCGGATCAATATTATCAAGTACCAAAGGCTCGGCACCACGCTGCTCATAGTAGGTCAACACCATATGATGTTGATTGTATTCCACCGCTTTCACATACATAAGCCGTAGCTTGTCAGCAGGGAAGCCCGCCTCAATCAAGCTGTAGTACTTAGCTATCGTATAGTCCTCACAGTCACCCTCTCCCCGACCAATAAACTCAATCGGAGTCGCCCAATAATCCTCGACGCCCCAGACGGACTCGTCGGAAGAAAATTTCATCTGGTTAAAAAAATTATTGATCGCTTTTAATTGGATCAGAGGAGGCTGAGAACGACTGCGCTCGATGACACTCTGCCAAGCCTTGCCTCTGGCTTCAGCTTCCTCACCATAGACTTGCCGCAAGTGTGCCAACAAGGAGGAAAAGTCCAGTGGCGCTGCTGCCCACAGTAATGAAATCCCGCCAGCAACCAACAAAATAAATAGATAACGGCGCAAGGACTCTCCCGTAATCAAAGCGGCCCGAAGGCCGCTATCAACGAGCTATGATTATCGCTCGATCTCTTTCTTTTCAACCACTGTAAGCGTAGCCACAATACGACGATTCGCCGCCGCAGCTTCTTTACTATTTTCTGTACTCAGTGGTTTAGTCTCACCGTAACCGACGGTGCTCACGCGAGATGCAGGCACGGAATAGCGCTCAACCAACTCAGCGGCAACCGCTTTGGCACGTTTTTCTGATAACTGCTGATTATAATCCGCGGCACCAGCACTGGATGTGTGACCTTCAATCGTCACGGTCAACTGCGGATACTGATTCATGAATTCAGCCAACTCTTCTATCTCTGGCAGATATTCATCCTTCACATCAGCTTTGTTGTTGTCGAAGTTCACCAGCAATGTTTTGCTGACCACTTCATCTTTATAGAGGGTACACCCTCTTTCATCAACGGCGTAACTCGCTGGCGTATCAGCACACTGATCATCGGCATCATAAACGCCATCACCATCGCTGTCTTTAGGTGCAACCACGACTACTGGCTCTGGTTCCGGCTCTGGCTCAGGTGCAACTTCTGGGGCTGCAGTAGGCTCGACCGCTGCCTGTGTCCCGAAGTAGTAAGCCAAGCCAAAACCGACGGTAAAGTCAGTGAAGCTCTCATCAATGCCCTGGTGAGCAATCAGTTCTGCCGACATCGCCACGGCATCATTGAAAAAATGACGTCCGCCAATACCTAAATGCACCGCTGTATTGCTGTCATCTAGATCGATATAGTCCAGACCGGTAATGATGTAATGCTTCTTCTCATTGAAGT
The DNA here is from genome assembly GCF_003336225.1 of Corallincola holothuriorum. Taxonomy (NCBI): domain Bacteria; kingdom Pseudomonadati; phylum Pseudomonadota; class Gammaproteobacteria; order Alteromonadales; family Psychromonadaceae; genus Corallincola; species Corallincola holothuriorum. The sequence continues at coordinate 325,221 of NZ_QPID01000002.1, read as the reverse complement.
AAAACAGTGCGTCGGCGGCGTACCACATGCCATCATCATCTTTGCCTCCTTCTACGTCCATGTCCGCGTATTCAGCTCGCAAACGTAAGCCGATCTCTTCCCAGGGATCCATGCCAAAGGATAACCCACCAAGCAGGCCATCATCATAATCACTACCTTGATACTGACGATCGCCGTCCATCGCGGCATAGCGCAAAGATGCACCAACATTCATTGGCATATTATTCAGCTCTTCCGCAACGACGCTCGTAGCCAGCAGACATCCAGCAACAACGGTTATTCCCTTATGTAAACGCATAGTCATCTCTCATTAAATTTCACATGTTGTTGGAGTACCACTCAAAGCTCCAGTAACCACCTCGCTCTAGTGGCGAGCGTGATAACATTTTGCATCGTTGTTACAACACAATCCAAACAAATTTAATGTTTTTCAGCATGGTATAGCGGTCAACACGCGACTTCGTATTTTTTTTTGAAAATGCCCATGACACCACGCGCTCATCTGGTAACTTTAAGCAATCACATACTGATCCGATCAGCGAATGGTCACTAAACTGCATAAACAGCAGGTGACGAAGGAGTATCAATGCGATATCACACCTTGGCTCACACCGATCTCAAAGTCTCTAAGATCTGCTTAGGCACCATGACTTTTGGCGAACAAAACAGTGAGCAACAAGCTCACCAACAGTTGGATAAAGCATTGGCGATGGGGGTCAACTTCATCGATACCGCAGAGATGTATCCCGTACCGCCCAAACCAGAAACACAGGGGCGCACCGAATCACATATTGGCAGTTGGTTAAAAGCACGCGGCAACCGTCAGCAGGTGGTTTTGGCAACCAAGGTGGCAGGCCCCGGCGGACCTGGTGATTACATCCGTGCCAATCTAAAACTGGACCGCGCCAACATCCGGCAAGCGATAGCCGATAGCTTGCAACGCTTACAAACCGATTATGTCGATCTTTACCAGGTGCACTGGCCAGAGCGTCAAACCAACTTTTTTGGTCAACTTGGCTATGTGCCACAAGCTGACGAAGATGCCACACCGATCCTGGAAACACTGCAGGCCCTTGGCGAACTGGTTGCCGAAGGCAAGGTACGTCATATCGGCATATCCAACGAAACGCCATGGGGTGTGGCACAGTATCTGAAGCTGGCAGAACAACACAATCTACCCAGAACAGTCACGATCCAGAACCCTTACAACCTCCTCAACCGCAGTTTCGAAGTGGGATTAGGTGAATTTGCTCACCGTGAGGGAGTAGAACTACTGGCCTACTCACCGCTGGCATTTGGGGCATTGTCAGGGAAATATCTGGACGATCACTGGCCGACGGGCGCGAGAATGACGCTGTACAAACGTTTTGCCCGTTATTTTACCGCGAAAGGTATCGAAGCAACTCAGGCCTATGTTGATCTAGCTAAAGCCCACGGACTGGATCCCGCACAGATGGCCTTGGCCTACATCAACAGTCGCCCCTTTGTCGCCAGTAATATTATTGGTGCCACTGACCTGGCGCAGCTGCAAGATAACATCAGCAGCATAGAGTTGGTGTTGTCAGAAGAGGTGCTCAAGGGCATTGAGCAGATCCATAGTCAAAATCCAAATCCTTGCCCTTAACCGACCCAACCAGCACTCAGGGGTATTGCATTAAGCCTCGTTAACGCAATATCCCTGTATAAACAGGTCGACGCAAGAGGTAAGGTATTGCAGTCGCTCAGCATCGGTTTGTACTGGAGCTAAGCCTAGCTCCACACACATACGATCACGGCTTTGCGCCATCAACAGCAGCTGCACAGCAGCATTCGGCACATGAGCGATCTTCAGCGCCCCCCGCTGGCACATTTTTTCGAGGTAATTGGTCACTTCAGCAATTACCCGCTTCGGTCCAGCCTGGAAAAATAGTTCTCCTAATTGCGGGTGAGTCTCCGCCTGTGCCACACAGGTGCGATAAGTCTTAACTGCAGCATCAGACAGAATCAATTCGTTGAAGCGGATCGCCACCAGCAACAGAGTTTCCCGCAGATCCCGTTCAACATTAAATGCTACATCGGTAAGTTCATGGGCAATGCATTTCTGACCAACCGCAGCGACAAACAGCTGCTCCTTATTCTCAAAGTGGCTATAAACCGTTTGTTTCGAGACCCCGGCCAACACGGCTATCTTATCCATGCTGGTATTGGCATAACCCAAGTCAGTAAACAGCGAGATGGCTGCATCTAATATTTGTAAGCGTTTCTGCTCACTTTTACTTCGCCCTTTTACTGCCACCTGCTTACCTCTACCTATCGCTATAGAACAAATTTCTAACCACTAAATAACAAATCAAACTATACAGTCTAGTTTAGTTAACTTAAACTGGACTAGATAGTCCATTTTATACTACTTGCTGCAGGAACGTTAGCCATGGGTTCGACGCCACCGCTCATCCTTGCTTTATTACTCGCTATTAGCGTGCCGACCTTAAATGGCTGCCTCCCCTCTGTTGCCGATGAAACTGCGACATCCTACCGACATAAAGTGCAAGCTTATCCCATCAAGCTTGCGCCGCACTATCAGGTGCCACGCCAGTTTGTCGGCCTCGTCAGCAACAATCAGGAAGCCCGAGTTGGCTTTGAACTGGCAGGCAAGATTGCCTCTATTGAAGTGAATGAAGGGGATCGAGTGAAAGCGGGCGATCTACTCGCCCAGCTTGATACCCAACTGTTGAAGATTAATCGCCAAGAACTGCAAGCCCAACTAAACGAGATCGATGCCGAGATGCTGCTGATCGACAGCAACCTGAAACGCGTCGAAGCCTTGGTACCCAAAGGCTATGCTTCAACCCAAAGCTTGGAAGAGTTACATACACAACGCAATGCGCTCGCAGCAAGGCGCACCCGTCTACAGGCCAGCTTATCAGCGAATCAAAGCCGCTTAGACAAAGCGCAACTGCTGGCCCCATTCGATGCCATCGTCAATAAGCGGATGATATCCGAAGGAGAGGTCGTTGCCGCCGGGCTCGCCACGTTCGAACTGTTACAACAGGGCACACTGGAAGTAAAAGTTGGCGTACCGGTCAGATTGCTGGAACTGCTGGCGCAAAAACAACCGACGCTGCGCGTAGGCGAACAAACGTTTACTGCCACGCTACTGACTCAGGGGGGCCAAGTTGACCCTGTGAGTCGCACAGTGCAACTAAGATACGCACTGCCCGCCGACGCCAGCGTGGTTAATGGTCAACTGGCTTACTTACAGTTAAAAGAAACCATTGAGAAGCAGGGGTGCTGGATCCCACTCACTGCGCTTACTGATGGCATCCGCGGCATGTGGAATGTTTATCTACTGGTCACTGATGACCATCAGGTTTACCGCTTAGAAAAACGCGATGTAGCCGTGCTCTATGCCAATGAAACTCACGCTTTTGTCAGTGGCGCAGTCACTGATCAGGATCTTATCGTCGCCGCAGGCTTGCATCGTCTGGCACCGGGTCAAAACGTGGAACTGACTGCACAGGTCACGGAGACCGCACAATGATCCGCACATTGGTCGAAAATGGTCGCTTAACGGCATTGGCCATCGTGCTTTTAATCGTTGCCGGACTCGGGGCATTGAATCAACTGCCACGCACCGAAGATCCGCGCATCACTAATCGTCACGCCAGTGTCATTACCCACTACCCAGGTGCCAGTGCGGAACGGGTTGAAGCGCTCATCAGCGAGCCGATGGAAAGTAAACTCCGCACCCTGCCAGAAATGGATGAGATCACCAGTGTCTCACGTCCCGGCATCTCCATCGTCAAACTAAAACTTAGGGATGATATCTACCACTCCACTCCTATCTGGAGTCAGGTACGGGACGAGATCGCCGAAGTTGCTTTTTCACTGCCACAAGGCGCCCTCGCGCCACGACTGGATGATGACAAAGGCTATGCGTTCACGACGCTGATCGGGCTGACCTGGCAAGGTGAGGGAGAAACTAACCTCGCCATCGTTCAACGCTACGCCCGTGAACTGCAAGATCAGCTGCGCAACCTCCACGGTACCGATTATGTTGAGCTTTACGGCCAACCACAGGAAGAGATCCTGGTCGAAATAGACCCCCATGCTGCAGCAGCAATGCAATACTCCGCCGCCGAAGTCGCCCAACTGATCGGTGCGGCTGATGCCAAAATATCCGCCGGCGAGCTAGTCAATAAACATAACAAGCTCCAAGTTGAACTCACCGGCGCCCTTGATTCCCTCGAGCGGATCCGGCAGATCCCGCTACGCAGCGATCAGCGCGGATTTATTTACCATCTCGGCGATCTGGCCGATATCAGCCGCCAACTGCAATCACCCGATGCCCAGCGGGTACTGCTGGCTGGTGAACGTGGCATTGTTGTCGCGGCACGCATGTTGCCAAATGAGCGGGTAGACCTGTGGAGCCAAGATCTACGGGACAAGTTGGCTCAATTTAAACAGCAGTTACCCGGCAATATCGAACTCACCATGCTGTTCGAGCAGCAGGAATATACCGACTGGCGTTTAGGGGAGTTACTGCTCAATGTATTGGAAGGGTTTGTCATTATCTCTCTGGTACTGTTTTTAACCCTCGGTTTCCGCGCAGCCATGATCGTGGCAACAGCATTGCCGCTGACGGTCATGTTCACCCTCACCTGCATGAACTACATCGGCCTGCCGATCCATCAAATGTCAGTGACAGGCCTGGTCGTAGCATTGGGGATCATGGTCGACAACGCTATCGTCATGGTCGATGCGATCCAACAGCGACGGCAAAAGGGGATGAGCGCACTCGCGGCGGTCAAGGCATCGGTACAACATTTCTGGCTCCCCCTACTCGGTTCCACGCTCACCACTGTTTTGGCATTTAGCCCCATCGTGATGATGCCCGGTCCCGCTGGCGAATTCGTTGGAGGTATTGCCTACAGCGTGATCTTGTCGCTGATTGGCTCCTACATTATCTCCCACACCTTGGTGGCAGGATTAGCCGGACGCTTTATCCGAGCCGGTGAAGAGACTCACCATTGGTGGCAACACGGCTTGGCTTTTCACCGCACCAGCCAGTGGTTTAACCGATCATTGCGCTGGACTCTGCAGCGGCCAGTATTAACCCTGCTGGTGATGACCATACTGCCGTTCAGTGGCTTCTACGCAGCCTCGAAACTGACCGAGCAGTTTTTCCCACCGTCCGACCGCGATATGTTTCAGGTCGAACTTTACCTGCCAGCCCAAGCGAGTATTGACGCTACCACTCGCGTGGCAGAATCTGTTTCAGCAGCCATCGCAGGTGAGCAGGATATCAAGAATTTACACTGGTTCATCGGTGAGAATGCCCCCAGCTTTTACTACAACATGGTGCCGCGACAACAAGGTGCGCAAAACTATGCTCAGGCCATGGTTACCACCACGAATATGGATGCCGCTAACCGATTAATCCCGGCATTACAGCGCAAACTTGATGATCTATTCCCACAGGCGCAGATCCTGGTGCGCAAGCTGGAGCAGGGGCCGCCATTTAACGCTCCGGTAGAGCTCAGGATCTATGGACCCAACCTCGATACGCTGAAAACTCTGGGTGATCAGGCGCGACGCATCATGCTGGAAACTCCGCAAGTGATCCATGCCCGTGCCACCCTGCAGCCTGGCACGCCGAAAGTTTGGTTAAATGTGGATGAAGATAGCAGTCGCTTAAGCGGCCTAACCTTAACCCAGATCGCCAACCAGCTACAAAACGGCCTGACTGGGGCGGTACGCGGCTCAATATTAGAGACCACAGAATCTGTCCCCGTACGAGTACGTGTCAGTGGTGAGCAGCGTAGTAATCTGCATCGTCTGACCGAACTGCGCCTTAGCTCACCAGAGCACCCCCACCCCATAGCTTTGACCTCCATCGCCACCGCTTCGTTGAAACCCAGCCGTGGTGCCATCCCCCATCGTAACGGCGAGCGGGTTAATATTATCGAAGGCTATCTCCGTGCAGACATTCTGCCGTCGGAGGTACTGAATGCATTTAAGCAACGTCTGGCAGAGGCGGAACTAGAGCTACCCGCAGGCTATCGATTCGAATATGGTGGCGAGTCCGCCAAGCGCAATAAAGCCGTAGGCAACCTGCTCGCTAATGTTGGTTTTCTTGGCATATTACTAGTCACCGTGATCGTCGTGTCGTTCAACTCGTTCCGCATGACCACAGTGATCCTGTTCAGTGCCATCCAAGCCGCAGGACTCGGATTACTGAGTGTCTTCTTGGGTGGTTACCCGTTTGGTTTTACTGTGATCATCGCACTGCTCGGCTTAATGGGCTTAGCGATCAACGCCGCCATTGTCATTTTGGCGGAGTTCAAAGCGGACCCCCAAGCCCTGGCAGGGGATCTGGATGCTATCCGTCATGCGGTCCAAAGCTGTAGCCGACACATCAGCTCCACCACCATCACCACCGTAGGCGGCTTTATGCCACTACTGTTAGCTGGTGGAGGCTTCTGGCCACCATTTGCAGTGGCAATAGCCGGTGGCACTGCATTAACGGCACTACTTAGCTTCTACTTCGTACCTTCGGCGTTTGTACTGTTGCGCCGTATCAAACCCTTTTGTAAAAACAGCGAGGCAGCTACGGCCAACGCCTAATTTTTGTTATCCTGCCGAGCAATAATCATGAGATGGGTATAAGTGATGAGCTATGTAGGCCGAATGTGGCGCGGTGAGCTGCCACTGGCAGTGACTTTTTTCGGTTTTCACCTCGGCGGCTGGGCAACCCTGTTCGCCTTGGGGCATCTGTTATCTCGCACTATGCCCGTGGCGGGATATGTCTGGGCATCCTTCCTGTTGATACCGATCTGGCTGGCGTTCTTTGTCTGGTCGCTCACTGGCTTGTGGCGCGCCGCCGAGCATGTGTCAAAGTGGCCAAAAATGTTTGCCCGAGGCTGGGTCATGGTCGTTGGCCTTACCTTAGTGCAAACCCTTATCCTGCCTATCTTTTTTAAATAGTTTCACGATCAGCGGAGATTATCGCTAGACAAATTTCTCCACAGACTTGCCGACCACCGGCCTGAATGATTAACATGCAGGTCACTAGTTGCGCACAATGTCGCCAAGTCCCTGTCTCAGCAGGCCGTTTCCGGCGATTGACTGACAAAGCATTCAGCCTGTCAGTCATAAGCTCCATTTCGTGCAGTAACAACGAAATTCCAGAGATAGCTCGGCAACAGAGCTAACCACAAAAATTAGCCAGAGAGAAAGCTGAATGTTCCCAGTTTTGCACCACACTCGTAGTATCGCGTGGCTGTTATGCGGGGTACTGTCTGTACCAGCAGTATTCGCCGACCAAACAACTCCGAACCAGGGGTTGCATGAGAACACGCCGACCCTGTTTGCTTTGGTCAACGCCACGGTGGTGACAGAGCCTGGCAAACGGATCCCGAATGCCACCCTGATACTAGAAGATGAGCGTATTCAACGGGTGATCGAAGATGGTGATGTGCCACCAGGCGCAACCATCATCGATCTTAAAGGCCATTTTATCTATCCGGGATTTATTGACCTCTATACCCAATATGGCGTTGAACCCTATTCAGGCAATGGCCATCACGATGAAGAGCCTATCTACGATGCCCATCGTAAAGGAGGTAATGCCAGCAACGATGCCATCCATAGCCAGATTAGCTGGATAGACAGGTTCGAACCCAGTCCAGACAACGCACAAAGTTGGATCCAAGATGGCTTTACTGCCGTTCAGAGCGCCCGTTTTGACGGCATTCTGCAAGGTCGAGGCATGTTGATCAGTTTGGCTGATGGTTTACCCAATGACCTGGTTTATCGGGCACAAGCTCAGTACTTTGGCAGTTTTGATAAAGGAACATCGGAGCAGGCTTACCCCACCTCCTTGATGGGTAGCATCTCACTGATCCGCCAAACCCTGACCGATGCGCAGTGGTATACCGCTGCGCATAAACAACAAGGCGCAACCAACCTAGCGATAGAGTACAACGCAGCGCTGGCAGGACTGAGCGAGATCGCAGAGCGTGGCATAGTGTTTAAAACCACCGATGACCTGATGTTATTGCGCGCCGCCGGCCTGTTTAATGAGTTCGACGTGCCGCTCACCGCTTTAGGCAGTCATTACGAATACGGCCGCCTAAGAGAGATTAAAGCCAGCGGCGTCAATATAGTGCTCCCTCTTAACTTTCCAGATGCTCCGACAGTAGATAGCCTGGATGATGCCGCCGATGTGACATTGGCGAAGTTACGCCATTGGGAGCGCGCTCCTGGTAACCCCGCCGCGCTCGCCAACGCCAAGATCCCATTTGCACTCACCCGTGAGGGTAGCAATGGCAGCTTTTGGCAGAACTTAAAACAGGCGATGACTCACGGCCTGAAAGCCGATGACGCGCTTGCCGCACTGACGCTGGTGCCAGCACAGTTGGCAGGCGTCAGCGATCAGTTGGGTCGTATCGCTCCCGGTTACCGAGCAGATTTAGTCATCACATCAGGGGATCTATTTGCTGGCGGCGAAATTCGCCAAGTTTGGTTGCAAGGGCAACAGCAACTCTTGGATCCGACTACACCACAACTACTGGCCGGTCAGTACCGCCTTGAGATTGATGGTAAACCGCTCACCCTGAGTTTTGAGTACAGCGATGGCAACCTACACGGCGAACTGCTGCATGAACAAACCACATTGGCAATCAGTTCACTGAACCTGTTCAGCGATCGCTTACGCTTTAGTGCCGAACTAGAACAGATTGGCTTTCCCGGTGTTAGTCGTTTTGCCTTAGAACGCCATAAAGAAAAGTTGCTCGGCCAGATGATTGACGGGAGCGGCAAGCCCCATGCCCTGCTAGCGATCGCCAGCGGCGGCAAACAGAAAACAGCCGTCAAACCAACGATTAACGAAGCCAACTATATTGGGCAACTCACCTACCCTAACCGTGCTTTTGGTCTGACACAGGTACCGAGCGTAGAAAAGGTACACATCAAAAATGCCACGATCTGGACCTCGACTGATAAGGGCAATCTTCAGAACAGCGATCTGCTATTCGCCAACGGTGAAATTGAAGAGATCGGCCAAGATCTCGATACACCCAGCGGCTACCTGGTTATTGATGCCCAAGGTAAACACCTAACCGCAGGCATTATTGATGCACACAGTCACTTAGCGATCAGCCACGGCGTCAACGAAGCTTCTGATGCCGTCACCTCCGAAGTGCGGATCGGTGATGTGCTCGATCCAGAAGATCCCAACATCTACCGTGCATTGGCTGGCGGCGTCACCTCTGCTCACCTATTGCACGGCTCAGCTAACCCCATCGGCGGTCAAGCACAAGTGATCCAACTACGTTGGGGAGCAACGGCCGAGGCACTAAAATTCAAAGGAGCACCCGCCAGCATCAAATTTGCTCTGGGCGAAAACGTCAAGCAGTCAGGTTGGGGGGATCGCTTTGATATTCGCTATCCACAAAGCCGATTAGGGGTAGAAGCGATTATTCGTGACTACTTCCAGGCCGCAAAAGAGTATGAAGCCAAACATAAAGCGTATAACGATTTAGGACGTCGAGCGAAGCGCGATACCCTGCCTCCGCGTACCGACTACCGAATGGAAGCACTGGTAGAGATCCTCAATAGTGAACGCTTTATTCATCCTCACTCGTATGTCGCCTCCGAGATGCTTGCACTACTGCAGGTCGCCGATGATTTTGGCTTTACCGTACAAACCTTTACCCACGCCTTAGAGGGCTACAAAGTGGCTGACAGTCTAGCCAAACATGGTGCCACGGCCTCCACGTTTGCCGATTGGTGGGCCTACAAATTTGAGGTTTACGACGCGATCCCGCAAAACGCCTGCTTGATGCAGCAACGCGGCGTCAATGTCAGTATTAATTCCGACAGTGAAGACCTGATCCGCCGCCTGAATCAAGAAGCGGCGAAATCGATGATGTATTGCGATATGAAGCCAGAACAGGCTTGGCAGTTAGTCACCCTTAATCCAGCCATACAGCTGAAAATCGATGACCAAGTCGGCAGCTTAGAAGAGGGTAAACAGGCAGATATCGTCCTTTGGAACCACAACCCAATGTCCAGCTATGCCCGTGCCGAAGTGACCTGGGTAGCCGGTCAGCGCTACTTTGATCGCCAACGGGATAAAGTCATGCGCCAACAACAAGCCAAAGAGAAGCAATTGCTGATTCAAAAAATATTGGCAGGCGACAATGGCCATGCTGAAGATGACCGCGACACCGCGGGTGCCAGCTACAAAATCGATCAACCAAGCTGGCACTGTGACACCCAGCATGACATCTGGAAACAGACCCATCAGCATCACGTAGGAGGGCACTAATCATGAAGATGACAACGAAAGCCATTACCCTGATAGCCCTGTTATGCAGCCTCCTGCCCTGGTCTGCATCGAGCCATACCCAGTTACCGGGAGTTCAGCAGCAACAATCGCTGTTGATCCAGGATGGCAATATCCATACCGGGGATGGCGAAGTACTCAAAGCCTACGATCTGCTGATTGAAGGCGGCATGATCACAGCGCTGGAGCCACAGATCCCGGCACCCACAGGTGCTAAAGTGATTAACGCCAACGGCCAATCTATCTACCCCACATTGATCGCCCTGGATACCACCCTCGGCCTGCTTGAGATCGACGCAGTACGCGCTAGCGACGATATCGCCGAGGTGGGAAGTATCAACCCCAATGTCACCGGCTATGTGGCATTTAATGCTGATTCAGAGCTAAATACCACTACCCGCAGTAACGGCATAGGCTATGCCCAGGTCGTACCTCAGCGTGGTTTACTCAGTGGTGGCTCCAGCTTAATGCAGCTCGATGGCTGGGATAATTTAGACGCATTAGTCATAGACCGAGTCGGTATCCACTTACGCTGGCCCACCATTAAGATCCGTGACCAAGCCCGTTCGTCACAATCGCCAGAAGAGCAGCGGGAAAAATACCAGGAAAAATTAGCGCAGCTACAAACGGCCTTTGATCAAGCGCGCCGCTACTTTAAGAGCTTCCGCGTTGATCAAGTGCAAGCCGTTGACCAGCGCTGGCAAGCGATGACCCAGATCCTCAACGGGGCGCAGCCACTGTTTATCCATGCCGATGACGCACGAGACATCGCACAGGCAATCGCTTTCGCCCAGCGTGAAAAGGTGCGCATGGTGCTCGTCGGCGGCGCAGAAGCGGATCAAGTTGCCGTACAACTGCTGCGCTTTAATATTCCGGTGATCTACACCCACAGCGTTGGTCAGCCATTTAAAGAAGACGCCAGCTACGACAGCGCGTATGGCGGCCCGGCACGGCTACAATCTCTCGGTATCAAGTACGCCATTGCTTACCACAACGAAGGCAACTGGGACGTACGTAACCTGCCTTTTGCTGCGGGTCAGGCGGTGGCTTATGGCTTAACCCCAGAGCAAGCACTGCAAGCGGTGACACTGTCCGCCGCAGAGATACTCGGCGTCGACGATAAACTTGGTTCGCTGCGTCCCGGTAAGCAGGCCAGCCTGATTATCGCCCCCGGCGATATTCTTGATTACAGCGGCCACCCCATTACCACCATGTTGATTGATGGCCGTGAAGTGGATCTGAATAACCGGCAGACCCAGCTGTACAACAAATACAAGCAGCGCCCGGCGACGCATTAATCTGCGCCGGGTGCTCCAACCGTTCAAGCGGGCTTAGCAGCCCGCGTTACGCCAGTTAGCCAGAAAGGAACAAGTCATGGGATGTTGTGACGCGCCGGGCTTAATGCCCGTGGAACAAGCACTGACAGAGATGGCTGCGAATGTTACCAATGTCAGTGAAACCGAGTTCTGCGAACTGGAGCAAGCCTTTGATCGCATACTTGCCGAAGCCGTCGCCTCCCCTCTGGATATTCCACCATTCGACAACTCTGCTATGGACGGTTACGCCTTTCGTTTTGCCGACTTGTCAGCGGATATCCCCATGCCAGTCGTGGGTACCGCTCTTGCTGGCCAACCCTTTGCTGGCGACATTCCCGCTGGCGGCTGTGTGCGGATCATGACGGGTGCACTGCTGCCCGCCGGGCTCGACACTGTGGTGATGCAGGAGAACGCCGAACTCACCGAAACAGACGATAAAAAGTACGCCCGCTTTGCCAACGTCAAAGCCAATAGCAATGTCCGTTACCGCGGTGAAGATGTCAGCACCGGCGATACCGTCATGACGCCGGGCTGTCGCCTGTCACCCAGACACATAGGCCAACTCGCCTGCCTCGGCATTGCGCAAGTAAAGGTCTACCGCAAACTCAAAGTGGCTATCTTCTCGACCGGCGATGAGCTAAAACAGCCTGGAGAAATCCTCGGCAAAGGCGAGATTTACGATTCGAACCGCATCGCCGTCAAAGCCATGCTGCAACGCCTGCCTGTCGACATACTCGACTTAGGCGTGGTACCCGATGACGAAGCCAAGCTGCGCAGTGTATTTCAACAAGCAGATAGCGAAGCTGACGTGGTCATTTCCAGCGGTGGCGTCTCAGTTGGTGACGCCGACTACACCAAACTGTTACTAGAACAGCTGGGTCAGGTTGGCTTTTGGAAACTGGCCATCAAACCAGGCAAACCTTTTGCCTTTGGTGCCCTGCCAAATAGTCGGTTTTTCGGTTTACCAGGAAATCCCGTCTCTGCCGTGGTCACCTGTGATCAACTGGTGATGCCCACGCTACAGAAAATGATGGGCTGGCAGGCAGAGCCCGCCATCCAATACCCCGCAAAACTGACCTCTGGCCTGCGCAAGCGCCCCGGTCGCAAGGATTATCAGCGCGGTGAAGCGACCCTTGATAGCGATACCGGCCAATGGCAAGTAGTTACCACTGGCGCCCAAGGCTCAGCGATCTTTAGCTCCATGGTCTCGGCCAACGGCTATGTCCCTTTGCCTGCTGCGAGCGGCAATCAGGCTGAAGGGGATGAAGTGTGGTTTGAACCATTCGCGGAGTGGTTGCGCTAGGAAAGAACGCTCTCCTGCCAAGAACACTAATCATCCACAATCTATCGGGCAAAACTTATGGAAGAGTTAGTCGTCGCCATCGGCGCATTTATGCTTGAGCTGTGTATCTTCAGCATCATGGCCGTCAGCCGGCCATTTCAATTCCTGATATCTGGTCATTACCGACAGCAAATGAAAAACAAATGGGCAGGTCGTTCTCGTATCCGGCTTTACTTGCATCTGTTTAATGGTGTGTTGCTGCTAGCCGCACTGCTTATTGCTGCCGGTTGGTGGTTATACACAGCAGCGCCTCAGCCCAGCACAACGGATAAACTCCAACAGATAGTGACCGAAACCCTCATTGAAACAATTTAAGTCCCGCACCAATAACTCACCGCATCATATCCAGGAAAATGCGTTGGTCATGAAGAAGCCATGAACATGGGCGAGATGAACGCCCCACACGTTGAAAAACAGAGGGGCTAGCAGGTCAATGACAGCATGGGGGTAGTCATTGATATAGATACGGCAATAGCTTCAAGTAACAGATAAACATAACCGATACGGGCCAGCTCAACGCTTGCTCGCAGTTTTCTCGCTCAGCTGAAAAGAAACTATCAGAGATTGGATCACGTCGTCATCCCCTTCAATCTCCCACTCAAACCAGTTGCTCCATTCAAAATGCAGCGTTTGCTGACATTTTTTTAAGGTATAGCTATCAAAATCGATACCTTTATCAAAAGCTAACCGATTGTACTGCTTAGCGATTTTCCAACCCGCTTTACGCAGTCCGGCCAGAATTTCGTTGCCCCGTTCGGTCTCGATATTTTCTATTTTCACGTTAATTTATTCCGACCTTATGGATTAACGTCGCTTGGTATTTTGGTCTCATTCAAGTAGTAACGTTTACCCAAAATTAGAAATGGAATAGCTAGATATAACGATGCATAAGTTAAGATCTGATATACCCAGTCAAAAGAGGTCACTTGATAAACAGCTGCGACCTCCGAAAAGCGATACAGGGAGTATGACGGTATCGCAAGCAAATAGACCAAGCGCACATAGAACGTCATCCCCACCCTGTGACCAGTCCAAACGACCACAGCAAAAGCAACACCGATATGAACAGCCCAAGCAGTGGACAAAGGCTCACCCGCTAGCATTGATTGCGCAATCAGAAACAGATAAAGCAGCAGATGCACAACACCAAGAACTGAAACCACTTTTAGCGCATTTGAACAACCCATAAACATCCCTATTTTTATGCTTTAATCTATCAGCAGACCACATTCTGAGGAGCAATAACTCTAACCATTTTGAGAAAGAATGTATTCTTAGTCTATTCAATATGTATTTAACTAAGTTGACATTACCAGCTGTAGGCACTAAATTTCGTCTTAGACAAGGACTGTTTAATTGCGGAATTATCCCAATGAAAAACGCAAAGATGAAATGGAGAATATCATTTATAATCAGTGTAATTAGCCTGATTTATTTCTGCGTGCATATGTTTGTGTACGAACAAAGTACTGACAACAGTAGTCAACTAGTCCAAACATCTCTGAATAAAGAAACTATCATTATCCCCTCTTATAATGACGGCTCACCTCCTCTTCACCACCAAACCTTTATTCACTCAAACTCTAAAGAAGCTAACTCTTTATTAAGCTTTATTTCAGATCGGACTATTTCCGATGAACTCCAGCTAGTTGAGAAAATCGAAGACCGTTTACTCGATATGCTTTCACTACAGGAGGTGAACGGAGTTGAAGTATCCACTATTAGCTGTCAAAACACTTCTTGTTATATTTCATTCTATTCATCTTTGCCATTATCACAAACCCAAATAGTAGAAGGTATTGTGGCGATTTTTGACAACGATATAGAGCTTACTATCTCATCACCCCCATCAAGCGACTTTTTCTTTTCAGAAATAGTCGTAGAACAAATTTAAGGATGAAAATGAACACAAAATCATTGATTAAATGGTCACTAGCCGCTGTTGTATTTTACAGTTCAAGCAGTTATGCGGAACAATTTAACTTCCCAGGACACAACTGTAGTAGTCCAACTAACATCTACCGAACAAACGGTTCAGTAGTTAATACCTTTACAACAAAAACACTCACCTACTGGTGTCCAATAACTAGCACTAGCAGCTCAAACCGTCTAAGCAGTGTCTCTATCGTAGTGAAAGATGAAACTAGTGCAGGAAACGTTTCTTGCTCTTTATATTCCTACAGCAGCACTGGCGGCTCTCGACTGATAAACAAAAAAACATCCACTAGCGGAAAAGGTACTTACACGTTAACTTATACAGGAATTACTGGGTACACGAATGGTTCATATTCTATTGCTTGTGTACTCCCCAAAAGCAGCGGTGCAACACAAAGTGCCATCTTGAACTATCGTGTTGTAACAAACTAAGCTAATCAATAGTGAATGAGGCCAAAGCTATAGCAGTACATGAACCTAGGCCTCTTATTTCTTTATTTCTTGTAAATGTGAGATGTCATCATCCACCTAAAACCTCACCATATCCGCCGTGCTAAACCTTTTCACCCCATTAAAATCTGGATTCAACACTTGCCTTGCCATTGCATTGGCGACTTGCTCACCGGCTACGGGCGCAAACGGTGAGCGAATACCGCCGCTGAGTTTTGCCGCCAGCGACAATAGAGGCGTACCGAGCTTCTCTGACCAGCGCAGGGCGGGTCGGCCGGTTAGCGGGCCAGGTTGAAAGATCCCTAAACGATCAAAATTTAGTGCAACAAGCGCTTGTTCTGCTTGGCCTTTACAACGTAAATAGGGCGAAAGAGATTTAGCCGAGGCCAGCGTTGACGACACCAGCAGGCAGTTTTTTATGCCGGCTTCACGGGCGAGTGTCGCTGCTTTGACGGTGTAACCCAGATCCACCTGCTGATAGCTGCCAGCATGGCCACTATGAGTGCCCAAGCAGAGTAGCAACCAGTCGATACTCGACAGCTTTTTATCCGCGTTAAATAAGTTGGCCGGGATCTGGTTGAAATCGATCACTGGCCGCTGCAAACGATCATTCTCAGCCAAACTTAGATCGTGACTAAGCTTTTGTCTTTGCGGGCAAATAAGTGCTGCTATACGGCTATCAGCCAGCAGGTTAGCCGCCAGCTGGCCACCAATAAAGCCGCTGGCTCCAAATAGCAAAATACGCACTAGACTCTCCCTTAAGATAAGCTTTTTCCGACCAATCAAGTTGTTGGCGCCTGTAGCCTCTATGCTAGTCTCTGTAGAGGTGAGCCACCAGCCACGACATGAGTCATGCATGCCATAGGACGATAGCCAGTTAACCAGCCAGATCAGGGTAAGTAATGGAAAACAACTCTTCTACACTGCAAGCGATGAATATTCTGGTGGTCGGCGCCAGTGGTTATGTTGGCCGTCATCTGGTGCCCAAGCTACTGCAACAAGGCCATAAGGTACGCGTAAGCGCTCGCCGCGTGACTGAGCTGGTGGCACTGTTTGATCAACGGCCTGTCGATATCTGTCCCATGGATCTGTTACAACCCACCACGGTAACCGAAGCGTGTCGGGATATAGATATCGCTTTCTATCTGGTGCATTCGATGCAGGCGGGCGATGACTTTGCCGAACGCGACCGTCGTGCCGCCCATGTCTTTGGTCGCGAGGCCTCCCGCGCGGGTATTAAACAGATCGTCTACCTTGGCGCCCTCGCCCCTGAAGATACGCATTCGCTACACCTGCGCTCCCGTGCCGAAACCGGCGAAGCGCTGCGGGAAGGTGGCGTGCCCGTTACCGAGCTACGCGCCCCTATTATTGTTGGTGCGGGATCGGTGCCGTTTGAGGCGATCCGCGATATGGTTAACCACCTGCCAGGCATGCTGTTACCGACGGCCGTAAAAAACAAAAGCGCCCCTATCGCATTGGATAACTTACTTTTTTATCTGGTCGGTGTGATGGCCTGCCGTGAAGCCTATCAACAGATCTACGACGTTGCCGGGCCAGATACCATCAGCTACCTGCAGCAGATAGAGAAGTACGCGGCCGTTACCGAACAACGCTTTAAACCGCTGCCCTTTTTTCTGATATCTATTGCCATGGTGCGCTTTGGCATGCCGCTGTTTAGCTCTGCGCCTAAAGGGGTGATAAAAGCGCTGTTAGGTGGCCTTAAGCACGACATACTCGCGGACGATAAGGCGATCCGGAGGCTGCTACCCCAGCCGCTGCTCAGCTATGAGCAAGCCGTTGAAAAGGCGCTTGCAGATGAACAAAGCTGGCCGGCACCACTGACTTGGTTTCAGGGCAATATGGCGTTTCGGGAAGGCTGGCGCAATGCCGCCTTTTATGGCGACTGCTTGGGACTCAGCCATGAATCCGCTATGCCCGCTAAACCGATCTGGCAGGTACTGAGCAAAATAGGCGGCAAGCAACGCTTCTTCTTTATGAACTGGGTATGGGCGATCCGTGAATGGATCGACTTTTGTGTTGGCGGCCCCGGTCGGGATCTGGGGCGAGATACCGCAGACAAATTTGTCGTCGGCGAACGGGTAGACTCCTGGAATATTCTGCGGGTAAACGAGGAAAAATCTGTGCTGCTGGGCTTTGGCATGAAGGGCCCCGGCTCAGGCAATCTGGAGTTTCGCTTAGAGCCACTGCCTGACGGTGGCACCCGCATCACGATGCTCGCGTATTGGCACCCGGCGGGGTTCTGGGGGCAACTCTATTGGTACTCAATGATGCGCCCACACACATTCCTGTTCTGGGGCATGTTGCGTCGGATCAGCGCGCTGGCAGTGAAGCAACATCTGCGCTCGTCACCAGACTGACCGCTTTCACATAAGCGTAGATCGGATCGCCAAGTTTGATCTTTAACTCCTCGGCGGATCGTTCGGTGATCCTAGCCAGCAATTTCTGTTCGGCCAATTGCAGCCGCACCAACACCTGACTTTCTGCCGTACTATGTATGCCTATCACGGTGACCGAGAACCCATTGCGTAGGCTAGTGCCCTGCAATGTATCGCGGGAAAGAATAATATCCCGGCACATCAGGCGTAACGGCAGAGTTTCACCCGCAGCAGTGACCACCGCTTTGTCTGCGGGGATCTCTAATGGTTGGCCATCGACCATCAGATGCTGAGTATGATGCACAGGATCGTACTCCATCATCTGCGCCAGCAGCAGTGACGCCGCACTATCACGGTGGGAGATCTGTAGATCCGGACGAGAAAATAGCTCCGATGGTGAGCCTTGTGCCCGTAAGCAACCCTCATCCATCAACAAGATATGATCACACAGCGCACCCAGCTCCTGCTCTGAATGACTGACTAATAAAATCGGCAGCCGCGCTGATAACTGTTTCAGGTAGTGACCGATCACGCGCCGGTGGACTTGGTCGACCGCCGACAGTGGCTCATCTAGTAATAGCCAACGGGGATTCACCAACAGTGCCCGCGCTAACGCCACCCGTTGACGCTCGCCACCGGAAAGCTCGGTCACCGGTTTGTCTAACAGTGGTTCCAGCATCAACACGTCAAGCAACTCTGCTTTTTCTACCACCGCAGCATTGGCGAACGGTTTAGCCAGCGCCAAATTACCCGCCACAGTCAAATGAGAGAACAACGCACTTTCCTGTGGTACATAACCGACCTGCCGCGCTTCCACCCGCAGCGAGCCGCTCAGCCCTTGCCAAACCGCGCCAAAGGCTTCAATAGTGCCCTCTTTTTCAATCAGTCCGGCCAGCCACCGCAGCAGCGTTGTCTTACCCGCACCTGAACGACCAAACACACCACACAAGCCGCTTTCGGCCAGCTGGATTTCTTTCAGGCCCGAAGCTTCAGTCGTTTGATTTATATAACTAAAACTAATCATCTTGGCGCCTTATTACCAGCACGAAGCCAGCTATAAGTGAGACTCAGGGCCAGCAAAGAAAACAGCAGAAGGCCACCAGCCAAACGATGAGCGGCCGCATAATCGAGCGCTTCAACATGGTCAAACAAGACAATAGAAAGTACCTGCGTGGCACCGGGAATATTACCGCCAATCATGAGTACCACGCCGAACTCGCCCACCGTATGAGAGAACCCCAGCACACCCGCAGCACCGGTGGCACGTTTGGTTTGCGGCAAGATGATTTTAAAGAACCGTCGCAACGGCGACATACCCAAGGTGCGCGCCACCTCTAACTGACGTTGATCGATCGCCTGATAAGCCGCTTGCAGTGGCTGCACAATAAACGGCAGGCTATACAGCATAGAGCCGATCACCAAGGCAGAAAAACTGAACGCCAATGGCGTACCAAACAACGCCTGCCAATAGCTACCAACAGGCCCTTGCGGGGCAAAAGCGACCAGCAGATAAAAACCTAAAACGGTGGGAGGCAAGATCAGTGGTAAAGCCACAATCGCTTCTATCAATGGTCGATGCCAGCGCCGTGTATGAGCTAACCACCATGCCAACGGCGGACACAGAACAAGTAGCAACAGCGTGGTGACAGCTGACAGCTTAACGGTCAACCAAAGGGCCGCAATGTCTTGTGCTGAGAAGCCGAAATCCATTAATCCGCCCCGCGATGCAAAGCAGTAGAGGCAAAACTCGCGGCAGGATAAAAGCCATGTTCAGCAAGTACGTTTTGCCCTGCCCCCAACAAGTGCTGCAAAAACTGTCGCGCTAATTGGGCTTTGCCGTTTTTAATCACGACCGCCTGATGCGCCAAGGGGGGATACAGCTCTTGAGGAATAACCAAGTAGTCATGCTCAACACCGCCCTGCAGTAACAGGGACTGCGGCAATAAGCCCGCAGCGATATTGCCGCTAGCGACAAACTGATAGGCCTGCGATGCCCCGGCACCACGCACCAGCCTTTTCTGCATGCTAGTCCACAGACCTTGCCCCTGTAGCAACGCTTTTGCCGCTTCACCGTAAGGCGCCGTGCGCGGATTAGCGATTGATAAGCGGGACACGTCGTTAAGTTGCTTTAAGCGGGGCTCTCCCCCTTTGTGGCTACCACCGGGCGGCCACCAAAACACCAGAATGCCGCGCGCATAGGTCAAACGACTGTCTGCATAAGCCAGCCCCCTATCCACCAGCAGCGCTGGCCGAGCACTATCGGCAGACAAAAATAGGTCAAACGGCGCACCGTGCAGGATCTGGTTTGCCAACACACCACTGGAAGCAGAAGCTAACTGGATCTGAACATTGTGTCGTTGTGAAAACTCTGCCGCGATTAACTCTGCGACGGGACGAAAGCTGTTCGCGACAGCAATGGTCAGGGTACGAGAAGCGCCAGTAGAATTAGCCGCTCCGCCTTGGGGCGTAGGATCGGCATGTACTGAAGTAAACAGGCTTAAAAGCAGAAACAGCGCCAAAATGCGGCAGAAAACACTTACGGGAAATAGTCGAGAAACGCTTAACTCCATCGTTTACTCGCCTCCTGATCACTTTGCCGCGCATCTACCCAGCTAGTTTTACCGTCAGCAGTCTCTCTCTTCCAGAACGGCGCTTCGGTTTTGAGAAAATCCATGATGAACTGAGCAGCCGAGAACGCAGCATCACGATGGGCACTGGCGACCCCCACAAACACGATCTGTGCGTTCAATGGCAGTGCGCCAATGCGATGGATCACCGTCACAGGCCCCAGCGGCCAGCGCGAACGGGCGCGTTCGACGATATCAGCCAACGCTTTTTCGGTCATGCCAGGATAGTGCTCCAAGAACAGCTCGGTCACTTTCGGCGCATCCTGCTCACTTAACTTGGCAAACTCACGCACTAAGCCAGAAAAAGTCACCACGGCACCGCAACTGGCACTAGCCGCTAACCGCTGATACTCAGCGGCCATGTCAAAGTCATCATGCTGAACAGAGATATAAGTCTCTACATTGATTAGTGCCGGCTCAGTCATGTTCACCCCCCAGTCACCGGAGGAAATAGCGCAATTTCATCACTCTCATTGAGCGGTGTTTGCCAGTCCGCCATCTGCTGGTTCACAGCTAACAATAATGCCGGTTGGCTCAATGCTATTTGCCATTGAGGGTGGTCAGCTATCAACTGTGCGCGCAACGCTTCCGCCGTTGTGCCCTGTGCCAGAGAAACATCGACCTCGGCGGTGCCTAAAGCATCTCGCAGCGAGGCGAAAAAAAGCACTTTCATGATGCGTCCGCCACAAAGTGGCCAGACTTTCCGCCCTGCTTTTCTAACAATTTCAGATCTTCTATCACGATATCTTTCTGTACCGCTTTGCACATGTCATACAGGGTTAGCGCCGCTACAGATGCCGCTGTCAGCGCTTCCATTTCGACACCGGTTTTACCACTGAGTTTGCATAACGTCTGAATACGCACGCAGCTTTGCTGTTCGTCTGCAATGAGGTCCACTTCTACCTTGGTCAGCATCAGCGGATGACACAGAGGGATCAACTCCCAAGTGCGCTTGGCGGCTTGGATACCGGCGATCCGCGCGGTAGCAAACACATCCCCTTTGTGATGTTGACCAGACACAATCATGGCTAAGGTCTCTGGTGCCATCCGTACAACGGCCTGGGCACGGGCAATGCGTGTGGTGATCTGTTTCTCACCCACATCGACCATGTGCGCCTGACCGCTTTGATTAATATGGGTTAACCCCTGCTCGGACATGGTTCTACCTTCTCGCCAGTGGTTTTCAGGTGCATCACAAAGTTACATGGGCCATGACGCGCATCTAACTGCTCGGCTATGATCTTATTCCAACCGGTACGGCAGGCATTGGTCGAACCCGGCATACAGAACACCACGGTGCCATTAGCGAAACCTGCCAGCGCCCGAGACTGAATGGTTGATGTACCGATCTCATCGTAGGAGATAGCTCGGAACAGTTCGCCAAACCCTTCCACCGGCTTATCAAACAGTATCGACAGCGCTTCTGGCGTGGTATCTCGTGCGGTAAAACCGGTGCCACCTGTCACCAACACCGCTTGTATATGGTCTGATGCAATCCAGCTGGAGACAATCGCTCTTAATTGGTAGACATCGTCTTTAGCGATCTGACGATCCGCTAACTGGTGTCCTGCCTCAGTTAATGCATCAGCCAGAAATTGCCCTGAAGTATCATTTTCAAAACTGCGGGTATCTGACACGGTTAATACGGCGATATTCAGCGCCTTAAAAGTGCGGGCGGCATGGCTCATAACGGTTTGTAAACTCCTATTCTTCACTTAGCGCTTGTTGCAGCGCCCACTGCCATTGCTCTGGCGTATTGACGTTACTTAGTAGCTCTGGTGGATCAGGTAACGGCAACCAACGTTTTGGTAACCGCTCTAACAGTGCCCGCAACGAACGTAATTTATGCTCGTGTTGATCTAGCAGGCAACGCAGATGTTCAATCAGGTGATCATCAAGTATCAAACGTAATGGAAAATATGCGTCTTGGTAAGCGACAGCAGGGAACTCTGCCGGCTGCTCCAGTAACTGATGGATTGTACTTGGCGGCAACAGGGGCATATCCACTGGCACGACGACCATAAAGCCGTATTGACCACGAAGTTGCTCGGCCACACTCAGTAAGCCGGCTAACGGCCCTTGAGAGATAACTTGACCAGCGGCGTCCGGAAAGTCGATAAGGTGCGGATAATCGGGATAATCTCCACTCACGAATACCTGCGCTAAACCTGCTTGCCGCAAGCGCCCGAGCATGCGTGCGACTAAAGGCTCGCCATGAAATTGCAGCAAAGCCTTATCTTCACCCATGCGCCGCGACTGACCTCCGGCCAGCACCACGCCGCAACAGCTTTCTGCATTAACCTCGGCCATTATTAGCTCTATCGAAGAGGGGCACATCTATTCCCAAAAACTTATGCCCAACCATCTATGCCCAAAACATCATCCTACCCAAGAATGGGCCGCTTTCAAATGAAAACGGCGAGGCTTGGCCTCACCGTTTATCCCAACACTTAGACCATCAAGCCACTACCAGCCCTCGACACCCGACATATCCGGCAACTGATGGGCAATGCCTTTGTGACAATCGATGCAGGTTTTCTCACCCGATGCCAGCGAGGTGCTGTGCTGGGCTGACGCGCGTTGGCTCTGTTTAGTGAAGTCCATGTAATCAAAGTTATGGCAGTTGCGACACTCCAACGAATCATTCGCTTTCAGGCGCGCCCATTCATGTTGTGCCAGCTCTAAGCGATGTTCGAGGAATTTCTCCCGCGTATTAATCGTGCCAAACAAAGTCGCCCATACCTCTTTGCTGGCCTGCATTTTTCGGGCGATCTTATCTGTCCAGTTATGCGGTACATGGCAGTCGGGACAGGTCGCACGCACCCCAGAGCGGTTGGTAAAGTGAATGGTACTGCGCATCTCCTGATAAACATTGTCTTCCATTTCATGGCAGCTAATACAGAAAGCTTCGGTATTAGACAGTTCCAGCGCCGTGTTGAAACCACCCCAGAAGATGATCCCAGCAATGAAGCCACCAACAGTGAGAAAGCCAAGACTGTAATGAACACTGGGGCGGGCCACGACCCGCCAGCATTTAATAATAAACTTCTTCATAGTGGCCTCATTTCACCTGTTCGGCGCTTTTCTCTTTCAGCACCAAATCCACATCCTTGAACTCATTTTCAATCAAAGGCTTAACCTTATCCTGAGTGACGTGGCACTGCTGACAGAAATAACGGCGCGGAGAGACATCCGCAAGAAAGTTCCCGTCCCGATCCATAAAGTGGGTCACACTCACCATCGGCGCCTGACTTTCAGCGGTTCTCTTTCTCGAATGACAGCTAAGACATTTATTACTATTTAAATCAACTTGATAGCCATCAATCTTATGTGGAATGATCGGCGGCTGCATTGGATACGCCCGCTGTAACTTCACATCTTCGTTGACCACTGGCGCCATCATGGGTGGCTTACCCTGTTCAGTGAGTTCAGTACTTCCCCTGAGGGTAGCCACTTCCACTTTGGCGACCACAGCACCTGCAATCAGCATAGAGAGCAGGCCAAAAGTTGCGATTAAAACTCTCATGATCCTCTCTCCTATGCTTTTTCTACACGAACAGCGCACTTTTTAAAGTCAGTCTGTTTCGAGATGGGGTCTGTGGCATCCAATGTCACTTTGTTAATCAGCTGCGTGGCATCAAACCAAGGTACATATACCAGCCCTTTAGGTGGCTTATTTCGGCCTCTCGTCTCTACCCGAGTTCTGATCTCGCCACGACGAGAAGTCACTTTCACTTCCTCACCGCGACGCACCCCAAGCGCCAGAGCATCGTCTGGATGCATGTAGCAAAGCGCATTAGGAACCGCTTTATGCAGTTCGGGCACCCGCTGCGTCATAGACCCGGAATGCCAATGCTCTAGCACGCGTCCGGTCGACAACCATAATGGGTATTCTTTATCAGGAGATTCAGCCGCTGGCTCGTATGGCAGCGCAAAAATGATCGCGCGGCCATCCGGCTTACCGTAAAACTCAAAACCTTTACCCGGCTTCACGTAAGGATCAGAGCCTTCCCGAAAACGCCAGAGCGTCTCTTTGCCATCAACCACTGGCCAACGCAGGCCTCGCTCTTGATGGTAAACCTCGTAGTCGGCCAAATCGTGCGCATGACCGCGACCAAACGTCGCGTATTCTTCGAACAAGCCTTTTTGCACATAAAAACCAAAATGTTTGGATTCTTGGTTTTGATACTCATCGCTGATCTGTTCCAGCGGGAATTTATCTACATTGCCGTTTCGGTACAGCACCTCATAAAGGGTTTTGCCTTTAAACTCTGGATTAGCGGCAAGCAGATCTGCAGGCCAAACCTCATCGGTGGTGAAACGCTTGGAAAACTCCATCAACTGCCATGTATCAGAGCGCGCCTCGCCGGGCGCATCGGTCAACTGATACCAAGTCTGAGTTCTACGTTCCGCGTTACCATAGGCACCCTCTTTCTCAACCCACATCGCACTCGGTAATATCAGGTCTGCGGCTTCGGCTGTCACCGTTGGATAAGCGTCAGACACAACGATGAAATTATCCGGATTACGATAAGCCGGATAGGTTTCTTCGTTCATATTGGCGGCGGCTTGCAAGTTATTGTTCACTTGGATCCAGTAAGCATTAATCTTGCTGTCTTTCAGCGCTCGGCTTTGAGCTACCGCGTGTAATCCCGGCTTGGCAGGGATCAAGCCACTTGGCAACTTCCAAATATTCTCCGCGGTCGCGCGATGCTTAGGATTGGCCACGAGCATATCGGCAGGTAAGCGATGGCTAAACGTACCCACTTCACGTGCAGTACCACAAGCCGACGGCTGACCGGTCAGTGAAAATGGACTATTCCCC